>CACZIY010000021.1 GCA_902781345.1 Oscillospiraceae bacterium
TTTTGGATATTGCGTGTGGCAATGGAAATTATTCTTCGTATCTTGCACAAAGAGGCGCTTCGGTTGTCGCTTTTGATTACAGCAAAAAAATGATAGAATAGTGTATATTTATTTGCAATTCGCAAAAAGAATAGATATTCGTTTCGATTCAAAGTTTTTACCTGACGGGTATCGTATTTATGGTGATTGTGCTGATAATTACACAATGTATTAAAAAGAAATAAAGAATTAATTGTACTAAAAAATAAAATATTGATATTTTTAAATTATTGTAGTATAATTATTTCGATATAATAAATAGGAAGGAATTATTCTATAATGAAAATTTTTATTGTTAATGCAGGTAGTTCATCTTTGAAATATCAACTTATTGATATGGCTGATAAAAGCGTTATCGTAAAAGGTCTTTGCGAGCGTATCGGTATTGGCGGAAAAATCACACTTAAAAAACCAGATGGCTCAAAATATGAGGCTGAAATTCCAATGCCTGACCACACAACCGCTTTTAAAATAGTTATTGATTGGATGACTAACGGCGAAACAAAGGTTATTGACGATTTGTCTGAAATTTCGGCAGTAGGTCACAGAATAGTGCAAGGCGGCGCAATTTTCAAAGAGTCCTGCCTTGTTACTGAAGATGTTATTCAAAAAATTGAAGAATTAGGTGCTTTGGCTCCTCTTCATAATCCTGCTCATGTTCAGGGTATTCGTGCTTGTATCGAAACTTTGGGTGATAAAGTTCCTCAGGTTGTTGTTTTTGATACTTCATTCCACTCAACAATGCCTGATTATGCTTATATTTTCCCACTTCCTTATGAGTATTATGAAAAATACGCTGTAAGAAGATATGGTGCTCACGGTACTTCTCATAGATTTATTACATCTCGAGTAATAAATGAGTTCGGTGTTGGTACTCCATCAAAAATCATTACTTGCCACTTGGGCAACGGTTCATCAATTACCGCTGTTAAAGATGGTAAATGTATTGACACTTCAATGGGTTTAACTCCGCTTGACGGCTTTATGATGGGTACTCGCTGCGGTGCAGTTGACCCAAGCGCAATTACTTACATTATGGAAAAAGAAAACTTAACTCCACAAGAAATGGATACTATTATGAATAAGAAATCTGGTTTCTTGGGCGTTTCTGGTGTTTCAAGCGATAACCGTGATGTTGAGGCTGCTGCAGATGCAGGTAATGAACGTGCTATTCTTGCAAGAAATATTTTAAAATACCAAGTTGCTAAAGTCGTTGGCTCATACATTGCAGCATTGGGCGGTGTTGACGCTATCGCTTTCACAGGCGGTTTGGGTGAGAACAATCCGTTTATTCGTGAATATGTTTGCGACCAGTTAGCATTCTTGGGTGTTAAATATGATAAAGATAAAAACGAAGAATATGTTCACGGCAAAGAGGGCGAAATCTCAACTGCTGATTCAAGCGTTAAAGTTTATGTTCTTGCAACCGATGAGGAAATGGTAATCGCTGAAGATACACAAAAAATCGTTGAAGCTCTCTAATTATTAGATTGATTAGCAAAATCCCGATTGAAAAATCGGGATTTTTTGTGTTTTTAAGACGAAATTTTGTGTAAATGCACCAAAAAGCAACTGAGAAAAGTAAGCATAATTATCATTTTTTTAGAATTTTCTACAAAAATAAAAAATTTCTTGCATAAATATGCTATTTATGGTACTATTATAAGGCACGAGTGTGCGAAAACATGCGATGAAGCGGGAGGTGGCCACCGTTTGAGGTGGGGAATTTCCGCAGAGTATGTCCGATTTTAAACCGGGCGATTAATACTGTTATAAGTATGTTCTTCCGTCTTTATTACAAGGCAATTAGGTCTTGTGAATGGGGCGCTGAAAGAATTTTTGCCGTACCCGGAACAACACGAGGTGTGTTGACTTCCGGTTTTATATTGTAACGATGTGAAACACGCGGCAAGGGGTAACAGTAAATTAATTCCCGCCCCGTAAACTTTTTATTTAGGAGGCGTAAGTCAAAATGGCAAAAGAGAAAATTCGTATCAGAATTAAGAGCTACGATCACGTTTTAGTTGACAAGTCAGCTGAAAAGATCGTTGAAACAGCAAAGAGAACAGGTGCCAGAGTTTCAGGTCCTATTCCGTTGCCAACTCAAAAAGAAGTTGTTACAATCCTTCGTGCTGTTCATAAATATAAAGACAGCCGTGAGCAATTTGAAACAAGAACTCACAAAAGATTGATTGACATTCTTCGTCCGTCTAACAAGACAGTTGAGGCTTTACAAAGCCTTGAATTACCTGCTGGCGTTGACATTGAAATTAACCTTTAATATATAAGAAGGTTAAGCGACGCTTACAAGGTCATGTTGGCATAAAGCCAACCAATAACCACAAGGAGGAAAATACAAATGCTTAAAGCAATCATCGGTAAAAAGATTGGTATGACCCAACTTTTTGACGAAAAGGGAAATGTAGTTCCTGTAACAGTAGTTGAAGCAGGTCCTTGCGTTATCTCTCAAAAGAAAACTATCGAAAATGATGGTTATGAAGCAATTCAGGTCGGTTTTCAAGATCTGAAAGCAAACAAAGTTAACAAACCTATGAAAGGTCACTTCGCAAAAGGCGATGTTGCTCCGAAGAAATATCTTCGTGAGTTCAGATTGGCTGATATTTCTGACAAAAATGTTGGTGATATCATTAAGGCTGACACATTCGCTGAGGGCGACAAAGTTGATGTAGTAGGTACATCAAAAGGTAAAGGTACTGCAGGCGCAATTAAACGCTGGAACTTCAGCCGTTTGAGAATGTCTCATGGTACCGGTCCTAATGCAAGACACGCTGGTTCATTGGGCGCTTGCTCAACACCATCTCGTGTATTCAAGGGCAAAAAGATGGCAGGTCACCTCGGTACAGAAAGAGTTACTGTTCAAAATCTTTCTGTTGTTAAGGTTGACGCAGAAAACAACATTATTGCAATTAAGGGTGCAATCCCGGGACCTAAAGGCGGTATAGTTACTATCGCTGATTCGGTTAAAGCATAAGGAAAGGAGAGATATTTATGCCAAAAGTAGCAGTTGTAGATATGGCAGGACTTAAAGTTTCTGATATCACACTTTCTGACAATGTTTTCGGTATTACTCCGAACGCAGTTGTTATGCACAGAGCGGTTGTTGATTACTTGGCTGCTCAAAGACAAGGAACTCAATCTGCATTAACAAGATCTGAAGTTTCAGGCGGTGGCAAAAAACCTTGGAGACAAAAAGGTACAGGCCACGCAAGACAGGGTTCTACAAGAGCTCCACAATGGACACACGGCGGTGTAGTATTTGCTCCAAAGCCTCGTGACTATACAAAGAGTTTAAACAAGAAAGAAAGAGCACTCGCAATTAAATCAGCATTATCTGATAAAGTTGCTGACAAGGCACTTATCGTTCTTGATAAAATGAATGCAACAGAGTATAAAACAAAAGTTGTTGCTGATATGCTCAAAGCAGTAGGCGCAGGTAAAAAAGCGCTTATCGTTCTTGATGAAAACAACTCTTTTGCAGTTAGAAGCGCAAATAACATCCCTGGTGTTAAAACAGCACAAACAAACACAATTAACGCTTATGATATTATCAATGCTGATTCAATCATTGTTACATCAGCAGCGGTAAAAGCAATTGAGGAGGTGTATGCATAATGTTCGCAGAGGATATTATAATCGCACCGGTTATTACCGAAAAAAGTATGATAGCAGCCCGTGAGAAAAAGTACACCTTTAAGGTAGCTAAGGGCGCAACAAAAATTGAAATCAAAAAAGCAGTTGAAAAACTTTTTGACGGCGTTGTTGTTGCAAAAGTAAACACAATCAGCGTTAGAGGTCAAGAAAGAAGATACGGCAGATTTACAGGATATACAGAATCTTGGAAAAAAGCTATCGTAACTTTAACTGAGGCTTCAAAAACTATTGATTTCTTTGACGGTATGCTCTAATAAGAGCGACGCCTTATTGCCAGACAAACGGCAAAAGCGAAGTATGGAATTCCTGACGGCATTAAATCGGAATTTCGCAAAGCGTAATAATAAGGAGAGTGAATTAAATGCCAGTAAAACATTATAAACCGACCACTCCTGGTAGACGTGGTATGACGGTTATTGATTATTCTTCACTTTCAAAGGTTGCTCCAGAGCGTAGTCTTTTAGCACCTTTGAATTCAAAATCAGGCAGAAACAGCTACGGTAGAATTACAGTTCGTCATCGTGGCGGTGCCAACAGAAGAAAATACAGAATTATTGATTTTAAAAGACAAAAATTTGGTGTTCCTGCAATTGTTAAGTCAATTGAATATGATCCAAACAGATCAGCTTTCATTGCTCTTATCGAGTATGAAGACGGTGAAAAGAGCTACATCTTAGCACCTGTTGGCTTGAAAGAGGGACATAAAATAGTAAACGGACCAGATGCTGACATTCTTCCTGGTAACGCATTACCACTTGTCAACATTCCGGTAGGTACTATTATTCATAACATTGAACTTTACCCAGGTAAAGGCGGTCAATTAGCTCGTGCTGCAGGTAACCAAGCACAACTTATGGCTAAAGAAAATGGTATGGCACTTCTTCGTTTACCTTCAGGTGAGCTTAGAAATGTTCCTGAAAATTGTATGGCTACAATCGGTCAGGTTTCTAACATTGAACATGAAAACGTTAACTACGGTAAAGCTGGTAGAAGACGTCACATGGGTTGGAGACCAACAGTTCGTGGTTCGGTTATGAACCCTTGCGATCACCCTCACGGTGGTGGTGAAGGTAAATCACCAATCGGTCGTCCGGGTCCTGTTACTCCTTGGGGTAAACCTGCACTCGGTTACAAAACTCGTAACAAACACAAAGCGTCTGACAAACTTATTGTTAAACGCAGAAACGATAAATAATCGGACGAAAGGAGCGTTTTATTATGTCAAGAAGTTTGAAAAAAGGACCTTTCGTACAGCCTAAATTACTTGCAAGAGTTCAAGCAATGAACGAGGCTGGAGAAAAGAAAATCCTCAAAACTTGGAGTCGTTCTTCAACAATCTTCCCTGATTTTGTAGGACACACATTCGCTGTACATGACGGACGCAAACATGTTCCGGTTTATGTTACAGAAGATATGGTAGGTCATAAACTCGGTGAGTTTGCACCAACCAGAACTTTTAAGGGCCACGCAGGCGCTAAAACTACTAAATAAGAGGCCGAAAGGAGATTAGATTATGGAATCAAGGGCAACAGCGAAATATGTTCGCATTTCCCCGAGAAAAGTTCAAATCGTTCTCGATTTGATCAGAAAACAGCCTGCTGACAAAGCAATGGCTATTTTACGCCATACACCTAAGGCCGCTTGTGAGCCTTTGGTAAAATTGCTTAAATCAGCAATGGCAAACGCAGAAAACAATCACAATATGGATGTAGGCAACCTTTATGTTGCTGAGTGCTACGCAGGTGCAGGTCCAATCTTAAAGAGAATCAGACCAAGAGCACACGGTAGAGCATACCATATTTACAAAAGAACATCACACATTACTCTTGTTTTAAAAGAGTATGATGCAGACTAAGAGAAGGAGGTAGAAATTATGGGCCAGAAAGTTCATCCACACGGACTTAGAGTAGGCGTTATCAAAAACTGGAGCAGCCGTTGGTTTGCACAGGATAAAGATTTCGGTGATACTTTGGTAGAGGATTACGAATTAAGAAACTATCTTAAAAAACGCCTTTACAAAGCAGGTATTCCTGAGATTGAAATTGAGCGTGACGCTAAGCGTGTTAGAATTTTTATTCATTGCGCAAAACCGGGTATGGTTATCGGCCGTAACGGTTCTGAAATTGACAAGTTAAAAGCAGATTGCGAGAAAATGCTCTCAAAACCTGTAATTATCAACATTGTTGAGGTTAAAAACCCTGACCTTAATGCTCAGTTGGTTGCTGAAAATGTTGCAGCTCAACTCGAAAATCGTATCTCCTTCCGTCGTGCGCTTAAACAAGCAATCGGAAGAACTATGAAACTCGGTGCAAAAGGTATTAAAACTCAGGTTTCAGGTCGTTTAGGCGGTGCTGAAATCGCTCGTTCTGAACATTATCATGAGGGTACTATTCCGCTTCAAACAATCCGTGCAGACATCGACTATGGTTTTGCTGAGGCAAACACAACTTACGGTAAAATCGGTGTTAAAATCTGGATTTACAGCGGTGAAGTATTGAAGAGCGCTAAGAGAGTTTCTATGGGTAAAGACAGACGCAGAAAAGGAGGCAAAAAAAATGTTAATGCCTAAGCGTGTTAAACATCGTAGAGTGCAACGTGGTCGCATGAAGGGTAAAGCTACTCGCGGCAACACTATCACTTACGGTAGATTTGGCCTCCAAGCTTTGGAGCCAGCATGGATTACTGCCAATCAAATTGAGGCAGCACGTATTGCAATGACTCGTTACATCAAACGTGGCGGTCAAGTATGGATTAAAATTTTCCCTGATAAACCGATTACAGAGAAACCTGCTGAAACCCGAATGGGTAAAGGTAAAGGTTCACCGGAATATTGGGTAGCGGTTGTAAAACCAGGCAGAATTATGTTTGAAATAGGCGGCGATCCTAAGTTGATTACCGAAGAAGTTGCTAGAGAGGCTATGCGTCTTGCTATGCACAAACTTCCTATCAAATGTAAATTTGTAGTAAAAGAAGAGGAAGGTGAGCAATAATGAAAGCAAGTGAATTAAGAGATTTGTCTGTTGCAGAACTTAATGATAAGTTAGCAGACCTTAAAAAAGAACTTTTTAACTTACGCTTCCAGCTCGCTGTAAACCAACTTGAAAATCCTATGCGTATTAAAGCAGTTAAGAAAGATATTGCTCGTGTAAACACAGTTTTAGCAGCAAAATCTCTCGAAGAGAATGCATAAGGGAGGTTAATTGAGAATGGAAAGAAATCTTAGAAAAACCAGAGTTGGAAAAGTAGTTAGCGATAAAATGGATAAAACTATCGTAGTTGCTATTGAAGACAATGTTAAACACAAACTTTACAATAAAATCGTAAAGAAAACAGTAAAACTTAAGGCTCATGATGAGGAAAACGTTGCTCATAAAGGTGACAGAGTTGAAGTTATGGAAACTCGTCCTTTGTCAAAAGATAAGAGATGGCGTTTAGTTCAAATCATTGAGAAAGCCAAATAAAAGGAGGAACCCACTGTGATACAACAACAGAGTTATCTTAAAGTTGCTGACAACACAGGCGCAAAAGAAATTATGTGCATTCGTGTTCTTGGCGGCTCAGGCAGAAGATATGCTAATATTGGTGACGTTGTGGTTGCTTCTGTTAAAAAGGCAACCCCAGGCGGAACTGTTAAAAAAGGTGATGTTGTAAAAGCGGTCGTTGTTCGTTCAGTGAAAGGACTTCGCCGTGAAGACGGAACATACATCAGATTTGATGAAAATGCTGCCGTTATAATCAGAGATGATAAAACCCCGAGAGGCACCCGTATTTTTGGACCGGTTGCCAGAGAGTTGCGTGATAAAGATTATATGAGAATCTTATCACTCGCTCCGGAAGTACTTTAAGGAGGGGCGTTCAGATGAAGAAAATTCATGTAAAAACTGGCGATGAAGTAATGATTATCTCCGGTAAAGATAAAGGCAAAACAGGCAAAGTTATGGCTGTTAGCCCTGAAGAAGGCAAAGTTATCGTTGAAAAATGCAACATGGTAACAAAACATGTTAAACCAAGAAAAGCAGGCGACCCATCAGGTATTATTAAAGCTGAAGGCGCTATCTACGCTTGCAAGGTTCAACCTGTTTGCCCAAAATGCAAAAAGCAAACCAGAGTTGCTCATAAAATTGAAAACGGCAAAAAAGTTCGTGTTTGTGCAAAATGCGGCGCCGAATTAAAGTAAGGAGGAGTAGTTAATTATGCCAAGATTTAAAGATATGTATAAAGAACAAGTTGCTCCTGCTTTAATGAAAAAGTTTGAGTACAAAAGCGTAATGCAAATTCCTAAAATTGATAAAGTTGTTATCAATGTAGGTGCTGGTGAAGCAAAAGATAATTCAAAAGTTATCAGTGCTATTGAAAAAGACATCGCAACAATTACAGGTCAAAAACCAGTAATTTGCCGTGCTAAAAAATCAGTAGCTAACTTTAAACTTCGTGAAGGTATGCCAATCGGCGTAAAAGTTACACTTAGAGGCGACAAAATGTATGAGTTTGTTGACAGACTCTTCTCAATTGCCCTTCCTCGTGTAAGAGACTTCAGAGGAATTAATCCTAATTCATTTGACGGCCGCGGTAACTACAGCATGGGCGTTAAGGAACAACTTATTTTCCCTGAAATCGAATATGATCAAATCGACAAGGTTCGTGGTATGGATATTACATTCATCACAACCGCAAAAACTGACGAAGAAGCCAAAGAGTTATTAACTCTCATGGGCGCTCCGTTTGCAAGATAACAAGGAGGTTTATTATGGCTAAAACATCAATGAAAGTTAAGCAGCAGAGAACTCCTAAGTACTCTACTCGTGCTTATAACAGATGTAAAATCTGCGGTAGACCACACGCTTATCTTCGCAAATACGGTATTTGTCGTATCTGTTTCAGAGAACTCGCTTACAAAGGCGAAATTCCGGGCGTTAAGAAAGCAAGTTGGTAAGGCTGCAACTGAATATAAGGAGGTTTTATTATGCAAGTAACCGATATTATTGCTGATATGCTTACAAGAATCCGTAATGCTAACTCAGCAAAGCATGATTCGGTTGACATTCCTGCATCAAACTTGAAAAAGTCAATTGCACAAATTCTTGTTGATGAAGGTTATGTTAAAAGTTTCTCCGTTATCGATGACGGAAAACAGGGTATTATTCGTATCCAATTGAAATACGGCGCAAACAAAACACAGGTTATTCAGGGACTCCGCAGAGTTTCTAAACCCGGTTTGCGTATTTATACAGGCGTAGAAGATATGCCACAGGTTATGAGAGGACTTGGTATTGCAATCCTTTCAACATCAAAAGGTATTATGACAGACAAGCAAGCTCGCAAAGAGAACATCGGCGGCGAAGTTCTTGCTTTCGTATGGTAAGGAGGTAATGGAAGATGTCTCGTATCGGTAAAAAACCGATTACAATTCCGGCTGGAGTTGAGGTTAAACAGGATGGCAATTCCGTTACAGTAAAAGGCCCAAAAGGTACCCTTACACAGGAATTTAATCCTAATATGACAATTAAAATTGAGGGTAATGAAATCACAGTTTCTCGTCCTAACGACCAGAAAGAAAACCGTGCTTTACACGGACTTACTCGTTCATTACTTTTCAATATGGTTGAAGGCGTTACAAACGGCTTCAAAAAAGAACTCGAAGTAAACGGTGTTGGTTACCGTGTTCAAAAACAAGGTAAAACCCTTACAATGAACTTAGGCTTCTCTCATCAAGTAGTTGTTGAAGAAACTGAAGGTATCACAATCGAATGCCCGAGTGCAACACAAATCGTAATCAGCGGTCCTGACAAACAAAAAGTTGGTCAGTTCGCTGCAGAAATCAGAGAAAAACGCCCACCAGAGCCTTATAAAGGTAAAGGTATTAAGTATGCCGACGAACATATCCGCCGTAAGGAAGGTAAAGCCGGCAAGGGCGCTAGCTAATAAGGGAGGAGTGAAATTATGGTTAACAGACCAGATAGAAAAGCCGCTCGTCAGAAAAGACATAAGAGAGTCCGCAGCAAAGTTGTCGGAACACAGGCTAGACCTCGTCTTAGCGTATTTCGTTCACTCTCTAATATCTACGCACAAGTAATTGACGACACAACAGGCAAAACTTTAGCATCTGCTTCATCAGTTGAAAAAGGTTTCGAAGGAAACGGCGGCAACAAAGAAGCAGCTAAAAAAGTTGGTCAGACTGTTGCACAGCGTGCTGTAAAAGCAGGAATAACCGAGGTTGTATTCGACCGAGGCGGTAACATTTATCACGGCCGTGTTAAAGAGTTGGCCGAAGGCGCTCGCGAGGGCGGCCTCAAGTTCTAATTGAAGGAGGAGAAATAACTTTGGCTAATATTGACGCATCTGTACTTGATTTACAGGAAAGAGTAGTTGCCATTAACAGAGTATCAAAAACTGTTAAGGGCGGTCGTATAATGAAATTTTCAGCATTAGTAGTTGTTGGTGACGGAAACGGAACAGTAGGTTTCGGTATCGGTAAAGCTGCCGAGGTTCCTGAGGCAATTCGTAAAGGCTGTGAAGACGCAAAGAAAAACCTTATCAAAGTATCACTCAAAGGAACAACAATTCCTCACGAGGTAATTGGTGCTTACGGTGCAGGTAGAGTTCTTATGAAACCTGCTGCAGAAGGTACTGGCGTTATCGCTGGTGGTCCTGCTCGTGCAGTTATTGAAACAGTAGGTATCAAAGATATTCGTACTAAGGCTTTGCGTTCAAATAATCCTTGCAATGTAGTTCGTGCAACTATTCAAGGCTTGGCTTCATTAAGAAGCGCTGAGCAGGTTGCTGAAACTCGCGGCAAGAGCGTAAAAGAAATTTTAGGTTAAGGAGGCAGCAAAATGGCTACTAAAAAGACAAAGGCTGCAGGCCTTACAATTACTTTGAAAAAAAGTTTAATCGGTTGTAAAGAAAAACAAATTGCTACTGCAATTTCGTTAGGTCTTAAAAAACCAGGTGATTCTACAGTTCAGCCTGACAACGATCAGACTAAAGGTAAAATTGCTAAAATATCTCACCTCGTAGAGGTAACGGAATAATTCTTAAGGAGGTGCGAATAAAATGAAACTTCATGATTTAGGTCCGGCTGAAGGCTCAGTAAAGGAGTCAAAAAGAATCGGTAGAGGTCCAGCTTCGGGACAAGGCAAAACTGCAGGTAAAGGTCATAAAGGTCAAAAAGCCCGTTCAGGCGGCGGTGTTCGTCCAGGCTTTGAAGGCGGCCAAATGCCACTTGCAAGACGTGTTCCAAAAAGAGGTTTTAATAACATTTTTGCTAAAAAGATTGTGTCAATCAATGTTTCAGCATTAAATGCTTTTGATGATGACGCAGTTGTTACAAGTGATGCTTTATTAGAAAAAGGTATCATTAAAAAAGCTTTGGACGGCGTTAAAATTTTAGGTAACGGTGAGTTAACTAAAAAATTAACAGTTCAAGTTGCAGCATTCTCTGCTTCTGCTAAACAGAAGATTGAAGCAGCAGGAGGAAAGGCTGAGGAGGTTTAAAACTATGTTTCAAACACTTCGTAACGCTTGGAGAGTCGCTGATATGCGTAAAAAAATCATCTATACATTAATGATTTTTCTCGTATTCAGAATTGGCTCTTATCTTCCTGTACCGTTTATTGATGTTAGTGCAATAAGCAGTACAATGTCTAATACAACAGATTCATCTATTGTATTCAGCTATTTGAATGTACTTTCTGGTGGTGCTATGGAATTTGGTGCATTGTTCGCAATGTCAATCACTCCATACATCAACGCTTCCATCATTATGCAATTGTTGACAGTTGCAATCCCTCCGCTTGAAAGATTAGCTCAAGAGGGTGAAGAAGGTCAAAGAAAAATTGCAAAATACACCCGTTTCGCAACAGTAATTCTCGGTCTTATCCAAGGTACTGCTTACTGGTGGTGGTTGACTGCTAATAATTGTCTCCAAAAGACAATTACAACTGGTTTTGATAAAACATTTGCAGCAATCGTAATTATTCTTTGCTTCACTGCTGGTTCAGCATTAATGATGTGGCTTGGTGAGCGAATTGATGAAAAAGGTATCGGCAACGGTATTTCATTATTGCTCTTTGCAGGTATCATTTCACGACTTCCTAGCGGAATTAACGCTCTTTATAAGCTTGTTTCAACAAGTAAAGACAGCCAAGAAGCTTTTGAAAGCTGGACACAATTAGTTATTCTCGTTTTGATTTTTGCAGCTGTTATCCTCTTTATTGTTTGGATGCAGTTTGCAGAAAGAAGAATACCTATTCAGTATGCAAAGCGTGTTGTAGGTAGAAAGCAATATGGTGGTCAGAACTCTCATATGCCTATTAAGGTTAATATGTCTGGTGTTATGCCTATCATCTTTGCAAGTTCTATTCTTATGATTCCGCAACAAGTTATTCAAACTTTCGGCGCAAGCATTAAAGCAGGTGCAAATGAAAGCTATCCAACTTGGTTCAGAGTATTTAATCTCATCAACTATAAAAGCTGGTCATACGCTGTAATTTACTTTGCTTTGATTATCGCATTTGCATATTTCTATACTTCAATTCAGTATAATCCTGTTGAAATGGCTAATAACCTTAGAAAAAATAATGGTGCAATCCCTGGTATTCGTCCAGGTAAACCTACACAAATATTCATTAAGAATATTTTGTCAAGAATCACACTTATCGGTGCTATTTTCTTAGGTGTTATCGCTGTTCTTCCTACAATTATGCAACAGTTTATGACTGTAAATATTTCACTCGGTGGTACTTCATTGCTCATCGTTGTAGGTGTTGCTATTGATACTGTTCAACAGCTCGAATCACAAATGATGATGCGCCACTACAAAGGTTTTCTTGATTAATTAAAGAATACTTTTTGTGAAATATATAATGAAAGGCAGGAATGAATTATGAAATTAATATTTTTAGGTGCTCCGGGTGCTGGTAAAGGCACTCAAGCTGAAAAAGTAAGCGATAAACTTAATATTCCTACAATTTCTACAGGTAATATTATTCGTGAAGCGCTTAAAAACGAAACTGAAATGGGACTTAAAGCAAAGTCTTTCATTGAGTCAGGCAAATTAGTTCCTGATGAGGTTGTTATCGGAATTATCAACGACCGCTTAGCAAAAGATGATTGCAAAAACGGATTTATTCTTGATGGTTTCCCAAGAACAATTCCTCAGGCTAAAGCGCTTGATGAAATGGGTATTCAGATTGATAGAGTTATTGATATTGAAGTTGCTGACGAAAAAATCGTTCAGCGTATGTCAGGCAGACGAGTTTGCCCTGACTGTGGCGCTTCTTATCATATCGAATACAAAAAGCCTGAAAAAGAAGGCGTTTGTAATAATTGCGGTGCTGAGCTTATTATTCGTAAAGACGATAAGCCAGAAGTTGTTCTTGACAGACTTAGCGTTTATCACGAACAAACTGAGCCGCTTAAAGATTTCTATGCCGAAAAAGGCATTTTAAAAGTAGTTGAAGGACAAGAAGAAGTGGCTGATACAACCGCTTTAACCTTCAAGGCTTTGGAGGATTAAGCATGATAGTGCTAAAAACTGCTCGTGAAATTGAAATCATGAGAGAAGCCGGAAGAATTTCGGCAATGGCGCTCAGACTTGTCGGTGAAAATGTGAAACCGGGCATCTCAACTTATGAGTTAGATAAAATTGCATACGATTATATTATTAGTCAAAATGCAACGCCCGGCTTCTTAAACTATAATGGTTTTCCGGCAAGTGCGTGCATATCTATTAATAATCAAGTTATCCACGGCATACCAAATAAGAATACAGTGCTTAAATCGGGCGACATTGTCAGCGTTGATTTAGGCGCAGTATTTGAAGGGTATAATGGCGATAATGCTGCCACATTTGCCTGCGGAGAGGTTTCCGATGAGGCGAAGCGGCTGATTGAAGTGACAAGGGATAGCCTTTATAAAGGTATTGACCAAGCACTTGAGGGCGGCAGACTCGGCGATATATCACACGCAATTCAAGAGTATGTTGAATCTCGTGGTTACTCGGTGGTAAGAGAGTTTGTGGGACACGGAGTAGGCACAAAGTTACATGAATCACCTGAGGTTCCAAACTATGGAACAGCTGGTCGAGGCGTACGCTTGATGCCGGGTATGACATTAGCTATTGAACCGATGATTAATATCGGCAAACCCGCTGTAAAAACACTCGGCGATGGCTGGACAGTCGTTACTAAAGACGGTAGTTTATCTGCACACTTTGAACATAGTGTTGCAATTACTAAAAACGGCCCGATTATTCTAACCGACGCCGACTATTGCAAAAAACAGTAAGGGGGGTTGTAAAGATGGCTAAATCGGATAATATAGAGTTACAAGGCACCGTAGTTGAAGCAATGCCTAATGCAACATTTAAGGTTGAACTTCAGAACGGTCATGTAATCACAGCCCACATTTCCGGAAAACTCAGAATGAACTACATTCGTATTCTTCCGGGCGATAAGGTTACAGTTGAAATGTCACCTTATGATTTGACAAAAGGACGCATTACTTGGCGTTCTAAATAGGTACAAAAACTTAATCCGAAATTTTTATAAAAAAAATCGGTCTTTTGTTTATTCGAAAGGAATGATTAGGTATGAAGGTTAGACCTTCTGTTAAAAAAATGTGCGAAAAATGCAAAGTCATTAAACGCAAGGGTAAAGTCATGGTTATCTGTGAAAACCCAAAACACAAACAACGCCAAGGTTAGGCGAAAATGTTTTCGGAGGTGTAATTTAATATGGCACGAATTTCCGGTGTTGACTTGCCTAATAACAAGCGAGTAGAGATAGGACTTACCTATATTTTTGGTATCGGTCTTACAACATCAAAGAAAATTTTGGCTGAAACAGGAGTTAATCCTGACATCAGATGTAAAGATCTTACAGAAGACGATGTTGCAAAACTTCGTGAGTATATTGAACATAATGTTAATGTTGAGGGTGACCTCAGAAGAGATATTGCGTTTGATATTAAAAGACTCATTGAAATCGGTAGTTACAGAGGAACTCGTCACCGCAAAGGTTTACCTGTAAGAGGTCAGAGATCAAAAACAAATGCAAGAACACGCAAAGGTCCTAAAAAGACTATTGCTAACAAGAAAAAGTAAGAGAGGGTTTAGAATATGGCAACAAAGGGTACAAAAACAGCATCAACCCGTCGCCGCCGCGAGAAGAAAAATATCGAGCGTGGCAGTGCACATATACAGTCAACCTTCAACAATACTATTGTCACCATTTCTGATACTCAAGGAAATACACTTTCTTGGGCATCGGCAGGCGAACTCGGATTCAGAGGTTCTAAAAAATCTACTCCGTTTGCTGCACAATCTGCCGCTGAAACAGCTGCAAAAGCTGCTATGGAACATGGCTTAAAGACAGTTGAAGTATTTGTTAAAGGTCCGGGAGCAGGCCGTGAAGCTGCAATCAGAGCATTGCAGACAGCAGGTTTGGAAGTAAGTCTTATTAAAGATGTAACTCCTATTCCTCACAACGGTTGTCGTCCACCGAAAAGAAGACGCGTATAATTATTATTAGGAGGTGCTTATTGTATGGCAAGATATACAGGTCCTGTATGCAGACTTTGCCGTAGAGAAGGTGAAAAACTTTTCTTAAAAGGCGAAAGATGCTATTCAGATAAATGTTCTTTTTCTCATAGAAGTTACGCACCAGGCCAACACGGTCAAGGTCGTAAAAAGAACTCCGAGTATGCTACTCAGTTCCGTATGAAACAAAAAGCAAAACGCTACTATGGCGTATTGGAAAATCAGTTCCACAAATATTTTGTTGAAGCTGAAAGAAGACAGGGTATTACAGGTGAAAACCTTCTTCAAATTCTTGAAACCCGTCTTGATAACATTGTTTACAGATTGGGATTTGCAAGCAGCAGAAAAGAAGCACGCCAATTGGTTCTTCATAACCACTTTACAGTTAACGGTAAAAAGGTAAATATTCCTTCTTATCTTGTAAAAGCTGGCGATGTTATTGCAATTAAATCTGGCAGCTTAGATAGTGAAAAAATTAAAGCTGTTCTTGAAACAAACGGTTCACGCCCAGTTCCAGCATGGTTAGAGCGTGACGCAAATGCAAAATCAGGTAAGGTTGTTAATCTTCCTAACAGAGAAGATATTGATACACCAGTTGAGGAATCACTCATCGTCGAGTTGTATTCAAAATAATAACTTTTTGTTCGTTGCATTTACATTTATTTGTCGTAATACGACTACAAATTTTAGCGAAATAGAATATTTTGCTTAAAGGAGGATTCTGAATGATTGAAATCGAGAAGCCAAGAATAGAAGCTGAAGAGTTAGCAGAAGACGGTTCTTATGGTAAATTTTCCATTGAGCCACTTGAAAGAGGATTTGGTATAACTCTTGGCAACAGTCTTCGTAGAGTATTGCTTTCATCTTTACCGGGTGTTGCAGTTACTTCAATTAAAATTGACGGCGTTGTTCATGAGTTTTCAATAATTCCTGATGTTAAAGAAGATGTTACTGAAATCGTTCTTAACATCAAAAACCTTAATGCAAAAATTAACGGTGATTCGCCGAAAGTTTGCTACATTGAGGCAGAAGGTCCTTGTGAAGTTACCGCAGGTAGCATTAAAAGCGATTCAGAGGTAGAAATTCTTAATCCTGATTTGCATATTGCAACAGTTTCAGAAGGTGGTAAACTCTTTGTTGAGCTTACTATCGATAAAGGCCGTGGTTATGTTCCGGCTGAAAAAAATAAACAGGAGCAACCTGTCATCGGTGTTATTCCGATTGACTCGATTTATACTCCTGTAACAAAAGTGAATTTCAATGTTTCCGACACTCGTGTTGGTCAAGTAACTGATTTTGATAAACTTACAATAGAAGTTTGGACTAACGGTACAATATCTGCTACAGATGCTATTGCGTTAGCAGCCAAGGTGCTCACTGAACATCTTAACTTGTTTGTCGAACTCGCAGCAGAGATCACACAAGGCGATATTATGGTCGAAAAAGACGATAATGCAAAAGAAAAAGTACTTGAGATGGTCATTGAGGAACTTGACCTTTCAGTTCGTAGTTTCAACTGCTTGAAACGAGCAGGTATCAGCACGGTTGAAGACTTGACTCAAAAATCTGAAGAAGATATGATGAAAGTCAGAAATCTCGGTAGAAAATCACTTGAAGAAGTTATTCACAAACTCGAAAGTTTGGGATTTGGACTTCGCAAAGAGGAAGAATAAAACATTCTTTAGTTACACAACTGTAAAGGAGTGAGTTTAAATGCCAGGTACAAGAAAACTCGGCAGAACAAGCGATCAGCGTAAAGCAATGCTTCGTGCTATGGTTACTTTTCTTTATGAAAACGGCAAAGTTAAAACAACAGTAACTCGTGCAAAAGAAGTTCGTAATATGGCTGAAAAATATATTACAATTGCTAAAAAAGGCGATTTGAATGCTCGCCGTCAAGTTATGGCTTTTGTAACCAAGGAAGATGTTGTTTCAAAACTTTTCAACGATATCGCCCCATCTTACAGCGACAAAAACGGTGGTTATACAAGAATCACTAAAATCGGTCAACGTAGAGGCGACGCTGCTGAAATGGCAATTATCGAACTTGTAAAATAAGTTATAATAATTAAAGACCTATCCTTTTGGATAGGTCTTTTTGTTTTATCGCATTGAAAGCAGTAAATCGCCTGATTGCTTTTTATTATTTATAAATAAATCACCCTCGTAATTTTCAATGCCAAATGTCTTTTTTGCAAGCCAATTTATATTTTTTGATTTAATAATAATCGTATATTTTTTATTGCTTTTGATATTGGCGGTTACAAAACAACGGCGAAACTTTTTCTTATTTTTGCTTTTAATAATTTTAAATTCTTTATGTAATAGCTTGTCGCTGAAAACTGTGTTAGAGCTTTCATCGACAATTTTTATTTTAGCAACGCTATTTTTGCGAATGTTTTTAGCAAGAATAGTGATTCTTTTTATATCTATATTTGAAATAAACTCCTGTTTAATAACGCCTTTTGAAATATAGTTTACATCTTTGGGAGAGGTAAAACTAATAGATGTATTTGTCGCTTCTAAATTTTTTTGCTTTATCGGCGGAACAAAAATAATTCCAAGAATTAGCGCAAAACAAGTAAGCGAGGTTGCTACTTTTTTTGGTGTGCTTTCAAAGATTTTAACTTTATCAAATTCGCTTATTGCAAAGGTTGATAGTATAAGCTCGGGCAGTAAAAACGGCAGGCTGTAAGACTGCTTCGACTCCCAGAACATATAAAAAACAAATCCGCCTAAAATAGTAATAACAATCGGCATTAAAATGTACTTTTTTCTTTTTAAACAAATCAAAATTCCGATAATAGAAAATATAAGCGAAAACACTTTAAAGCCTTGACAATAAAGCGAAAACAAGGCGCTTTTTTGCCCTATAGTATATGGTTTTAAATCAGAAAAGGCGTAAGAAGAATTGTACCTTGTAGCTATATTATAAGTGCCGTCAGAAAAGGTGTTTTTAATCTTTTTTTCAAAATGAATAAATAATTCTTTGCCACTTTTTTGTAAAAACCGCCTTCGAATTTCTCTGATATTTCCTTTTTGCTTTTCGATTTTGGTTTTGCCAAAGCTTCTTGTAAGAAAGACATCTCCCTTATCAAGCTCACCATTTTCAGAAAGCCCCATCATAACCCAATGAGTAATAGGGAAGTTGTATTTAAGCGTTTTTTCAAAGCGAGCGTTTGAATAATTACTAATAACTAAAAACGACAGCGAAAAAGCTATTAAAAGCGATAACGCTACCATACCAGCCTTTACAAAAAATTCTTTTTTAAGTTTTATTCTTGAAATTGCAAAAACTATAAATGCAATCAGCACAAAAACGCTGGTAGGTCTAAGTAAATAGCCGACCGTCGCAAGTAATCCTAAAACCGCTGAATAAATTATTCGCTTTTTTAGTGAAACTTCTTTTACAACTTTTAAACAAAAATATAAAATTGCCATCATAACGGGCAGGCTGAAAGTTAAGGTGTAAACCCACTGAATATGTGTATAAAAAACAGGGTTTAAAGTAAAAACCGCAAGCGCTTTTACTGCATTTTTTTGTCCT
>CACZIY010000022.1 GCA_902781345.1 Oscillospiraceae bacterium
TCTTTTAAATCAACAATGTCGGTTGCAAGACAAAGAATAGCCATTATTTCAGAAGCAACAGTGATATCAAATCCGTCTTCTCGAGGTACACCTTGCATTTTACCGCCGATTCCGTCAATAACATTACGAAGTTGACGGTCGTTCATATCAACGCAACGCTTCCAAGTGATATTTTTAACATCAATATCAAGTGCATTTCCCTGCTGAATGTGGTTGTCAAGCATAGCAGCAAGAAGATTGTTTGCGGCGCCGATTGCGTGCATATCGCCTGTAAAATGCAAATTAATATCTTCCATAGGTACAACTTGCGCATAACCGCCGCCTGCTGCACCGCCTTTAATACCAAAAACAGGACCTAAAGATGGCTCTCTCAAAGCAATTACAACATTTTTATTAAGCTTATTTAAAGCATCGCCAAGTCCTACTGTAACAGTAGTTTTACCCTCACCTGCCGGTGTTGGATTTATAGCAGTAACCAAAATCAATTTACCGTTTGGCTCATCTTTTTTCTGCTTTAAAATGTTATAATCAACTTTTGCTTTATATTTGCCGTAATACTCGATATCGTCCTCATTTAAACCTACTTTCAAGGCAATATCTTTAATTGGCAACATTTTGTTTTCCTGTGCTATTTCAATATCGGATTTATACCCCATAACTGCTCTCCTTATCTCGCTTTTGTTTCAATTTCTTCTTTAGCATTTTTGATAAAATCTTCAACACTTACAGCGCCTTTGTCGCCGTCTTTTCTTGAACGAACAGAAACAGTATTGCTTTCAACCTCTTTTTCGCCAACAATAAGCATATAAGGGATTTTCTGCATTTGTGCTTCTCTGATTTTATAACCTATCTTCTCTGCCCTGTCATCAAGTTCAACTCTAATACCTGCTTCAAATAATTTTTCTTTAACTTCATAAGCCTTATCAAGATATTTATCAGAAATAGGCAAAATTCTGACCTGCTCAGGTGCCAACCAAAGTGGGAACGCACCGGCATATTTCTCAATAAGAAGTGCAAGCGTTCTCTCATAGCAACCGATTGAAGTTCTGTGAATGATATAAGGATTTTTGAGTTTACCATCTTTATCAACATATTCCATACCGAATTTTTCGGCAAGCATTTGGTCGATTTGAATAGTAATAAGCGTATCCTCTTTACCAAATACATTTTTGATTTGAATATCAAGCTTTGGTCCGTAGAATGCGGCTTCGCCAACACCGATTGAATAAGGGATTTCAAGGTGGTCAAGGATTTTCTTCATCATACCCTGTGCTTCGTCCCATTGTTCAGTAGTGCCGATATATTTTTCTCTGTTTTCAGGGTCCCATTGTGAAAATCTGTAAGAAACATCTTCATAAAGACCCAAAGTTTTAAGCATATAAATTGCAAGCTCAAGACAAGATTTAAACTCATTTTCAAGCTGTTCAGGTGTACACATTAAGTGGCCCTCTGAAATTGTAAACTGACGAACTCTTATCAGTCCGTGCATTTCGCCCGAAGCTTCATTTCTAAACAAAGTCGAAGTTTCATTAAGACGCATTGGCAAATCTCTATAAGAGCGTTTGCGGTTTAAATATGCTTGCTATTGGAAAGGGCAAGTCATAGGACGAAGTGCAAAAACTTCATCTTCACTTTCAGGGTCGCCAAGAACAAACATACCATCACGATAGTGGTCCCAATGTCCTGAAAGCTTATACAAATCCGATTTGGCCATATAAGGTGTTTTTGTTAATTGCCAACCTCTTTTAGCCTCTTCATCTTCAACAAATCTCTGCAAAGTCTGCAATATTTTTGCACCTTTTGGAAGCATAATCGGCAAACCTTGACCGATAATATCAGAAGTTGTAAACAATTCAAGCTCTCTGCCTAATTTGTTATGGTCACGCTTTTTAGCCTCTTCAAGTGCAGTTAAATGCTCTTCAAGCATAGATGCTTTTGGAAAAGAAACGCCGTAAACCCTGCAAAGCATTTTATTTTTCTCGTTACCGCGCCAATAAGCACCTGTTACCGATAAAAGTTTAATTTAAAGCCTCGCCTTTTGCGGCGTGTTCACGAATTAACTCTTCTTTATAGATTTCACCGTCAGCAGTTACCTTTGCAATTGCTTCCTCAGGCGATAAATAATATCTTTTAATTTCAGGATTTTCTTTTACAATTTTCTTCATTTCTGCCTGAATTTTTTCAAGGTCTTCATCAGTAAACGGTGTTTCAACATCCATATCATAATAAAAACCATTATCTACTGCAGGACCGATTGCAAGTTTTGTATTAGGATAAAGGCGCAAAATAGCCTGAGCCATTAAGTGAGAGGTTGTGTGCCAAAAAGCCTTTTTACCCATTTCATCATCAAAGGTTAAAATGTTGACTTGACAATCTTTGGTCAATTCATCACGCAAATCCTTTAATTCGCCGTCAACTGTGCAAGCACAAGCAGCCTTGTACAGTCCCATACTAATAGATTTTGCGATTTCGGCAACCGTTATACCGCTTTCGTATTCGTTTACAACGCCGCCTTTTAAAGTTACTTTAATCATAATAAAAACCCTTCCTTTATTTTGTGATTTTATATGAAATAATAAATAATTTATGCTTAATTAAGAATTCTTCTGGATACTTTTCGAGTATTTTTAAATGCTCATTTACAAACTTTTTCAAAGTTTCATCATTCATTGAGCCTTGAACCCCACGACAAGTAAGCATTCTACCGTGCCAGGTTTCCCTTGTAAAAGGAATTGCAACATCAAATGTTCTAAATAACGGGTTATCAAAATAATGCTTTTTCAAATCCTCAATAGCAGCCTTGCCACTATTCCAATCAGGATTTAGTTTTTTTATTAGTGAAGTTGACGCAGTTGCTATTTCGTCATCTTCAGCCCAATCCATATAGATTTTAACAAAAACACCATTGTTTTTAATCATTCTTTTAATCTCAGGCACTATCAATTCAGGCTTAAAATACCAAAAGCATTGACAAGCAGTAATTGCATCAAAATAATCGCTTTCAAGCTTAGTTTTTTCAGCAGAACAAGCTTTATATTTAATGTTTTCAAACTCTTTTGATAAATTTATGGCTTCTTTAATTTGATTTTCAGAAATATCTGTACCAATTATATTAGCCCCGTATTTTGCTAACGCTCTTGGTAAAACACCAGTTCCTGTGCCAAGGTCAAGCCAATTAGTGTTTTTTAAACCAACACCAAGATTTAAAAGATTATCAAACAATTCTTTTGGGTAAATATCTCGATATTTTGCATAGTTTTTTGAAGTTTTACCAAAATCAAATGCCTGATTATTATCAACTAAAGTATTTTTCATAAAAAACCTTTCAATAAAACAAAAAACCTGACACACCCGTTAAAACGGGGTGTCAAGTTATAAATTCAACACGGTTCCACCCGAATTCGCTTGTAAAACAAGCCTTATCATTCATTTAACGCAAGAGTTACGGCATACCTTGAGTACGGTAGCAGCTCGAGAAGCGGTACTTTTACTTTAATCACTAAATCTCTTTCAGCCTACGAAGATTCTCTCTAAAATGATTGTATTAAGCAAAAGCTTTTCTGTCATCACTTTTAATATATTTTATCAAAAATTAAGCTTTTTGTCAACTTTTATTTTTCAAAGCCGTTTGGGTGGTTTTTATGCCAATTCCAAGCGGTAGAAATAATTTCTTCCAAATCGTCATGCTGTGGTTTCCAACCCAAAATGCTTTTTGCTTTTTCACTTGAAGCGATAAGCTTTGCAGGGTCGCCGCCTCTGCGAGGAGAAACTACTGCAGGGATTGGATGACCTGTAACTTTTCTTGCAGTTTCAATAACCTCTTTAACTGTAAAGCCAACGCCGTTACCAAGGTTAAATACATTGCTTTCGTTACCTGCAGCCAAATATTTCATAGCCAGAATATGTGCTTGCGCTAAATCAGTTACATGTATGTAGTCACGAACACAAGTACCGTCTTTGGTATCATAATCATCACCAAAAATGCTAATTGCTTCTCGCTTACCGTTTGGTACTTGCAGTATTAGTGGAATAAGATGAGTTTCAGGATTATGAGCCTCACCGATATGACCGTCAACATGAGCGCCACAAGCGTTGAAATAGCGAAGTGCTACAAACTTCAAGCCGTGAGCAACTCCTGTCCATTTCATCATTTTTTCCATAGAAAGCTTTGTTTCGCCATAAGGATTGGTAGGCTCGGTTTTATCAGTTTCTAAAATTGGAATACTTTCAGGCTCACCATAAGTTGCAGCGGTTGATGAAAATACGATTTTATCAACACCGTGAGCTACCATGCTTTGTAAAAGCACCTTAGTACCGTTTAAATTATTATCATAGTATTTAAGCGGGTCAACCATACTTTCGCCTACTAACGAGTTTGCGGCGAAATGAATAACACCGTCAATTTTTTCATTTTCAAAAACGTTGTCAACAAACGCTCTATCACGAATGTCGCCCTTATAGAATTTTGCTTTTTCATGAACAGCCTCAATATGACCTGTTTCAAGGTTATCAACAATAACAACCTCTTCGCCTGCATCAATAAGTTCACAAACTGTATGCGAGCCGATATAACCAGCACCGCCTAAAACTAAAATCTTCATGTTTTTCTCCTTAAACCTTATTATATTTATTTTATTACTTATTTTTTATTTTGTCAATAGAATAAAAAGTAATTTTAAAGAAAAAATAATAATAAAAAGATTAATAGGAGATTTTTTATGAAAAAACACTTAAAAACTGCTTTATGTTTGATTTTTTGCATTATTCTTCCGCTGTCAATCAGTAATTCGGTTTTTTCTCTTTCAAAGTTAGGCTCATCAGGTGCTGAAGTCAGAGAAATTCAGACAAGACTTAAAAAATGGAAATATTATGATGGTAAAATTGACGGCATTTACGGCGAAAAAACCAAAAGCGCTGTCAAAAAATTTCAAAAGAACAACAATCTTACTGTTGACGGTATTTGCGGTAAAAAGACGCTCGCTAAAATGGGCATTTACGGGCTTAGCAACGACAGTTCAAGCAGCAGCGCCGAACAAAACCTAATAGCTAAATTTATTTCGGCAGAAGCACGAGGAGAAAGCTATAAAGGTCAAGTTGCAGTAGGTGCTGTTATTCTTAATCGAGTAAAACACGCTTCTTTTCCCGATACTGTTTCAGGTGTAGTTTATCAAAATGGAGCGTTTGACTGCGTTTATAACGGACAAATTAATCAGCCTACAACAGAAACCGCTAAAAAAGCCGCAAAAGATGCAATTAACGGCTGGGACCCGTCTGGTGGTGCAATTTACTATTACAACCCAAAAACCGCTAAATCTGATTGGATAAAGTCAAGACCTGTTGTATCAGTAATTGGAAACCATGTTTTTTGCAAATAAAAATCCCGCTTAAAGCGGGATTTTATTATTCTTGTTTTTTAGTAGCAGTAGCAGGTGCTTCAGTAGCCTTTGTTTTATCAGGCGGTGCATTTGTAGTATTCTGCGGCGAAGAAGTTGCCTGAGATTGATCAGCACTTGTGTTGCCTTGTTTACCATTTGCTGTAGTACCTGTTGCTTTTTCAGATTTATCGCTTGTCTTTTCAGTAGTCTTTGTGGCACTGTTATAGCTTTCGTTAGAGTTTGTATCATAATTACCTGTCAAAATACCTGTTTCATAACCGCCATGAATGTTACAGAAAGGTGTATATGACTTTTTAAAGTAACCGTAAGCATACGAATAACAGCCTGTTCTTGCACACAAACCGCTTGAAGTACAGTACTTTCTAAGCTGACAATCAGAAGATATTTTAAAGCTTTCAGGTGTCAAATTTTCATGAACTGAACTCATAACTGCTTTCCAGATTATCATTGCAGGGTTAGGGCTTAAGTGGCTCATAACCTTGTTATCGTCCATACCATACCAACAAGCAGCCATATATTTTGATGTACCGCCGACAAACCAACGGTCCTTGTTATCACTTGTTGTACCTGTTTTACACATAATCTGCCAATTTCCAAATGTTGCGCCTTCACCTGTACCGTGTGTTGCAACAGATTGCAACATTTTACACATAATACCTGAAGTACCAGCAGAAATTGCTCTGTGTTTATTCTTAGTTTCATCTAAAACAACTTGGTTGCCTTGGTCAAGCACCTTTGTAAATGTTTTAGGCTCATAATACATACCACCATTACCAAATGTTGAATAAGCAGCTGCCAATTCAACAGTAGTGATTCCTCGTACCGAACCACCAAGTGCTAATGATGACTCTGTTAAATCTGAGTGTCCGTTACCGTCATTTCTTGTAAAGGTTGAAATACCCATTTTTTCAGTAACAAATTTATATGTTGTATCCAAAGTCATTTTTTGAACAAGCTTTACAGGAATTGTATTTAATGACTGTTGAACAGCATACGAAATAGAAGTATCGCTGTAAGAATAACTGTTACTAAAGTTTTTCGGCCAACTTTCACTCATATAAACGCCGTTTTCAAGCTTATTAATCGGGCTGTCCTGAACTTTTGAGCCCCAAGTAATTACATTATATTCAAAAGCAGGCGCATAAACTGAAATAGGCTTAATTGCAGAACCTGTCGGTCTTGCATTAGTTGCTCTGTTAAATACACGGTTGCCCTTTTTCTTACCTCTACCGCCGACAATAGCTTTTATATTGCCGTTATAATCCATTATAGTCATAGCCGATTGAGGTCTTTTTCCGTTCTGATATGCAAAATAATTATCATTTAAATACACTTTTTCAAGCTTTTTCTGCATATCAAGGTCAACAGTAGTATAAATCTTATATCCGCCTTTATAAATCTGTTCAGTAGCGTATTCTTTTGTATAACCTTTTTCTTTTACTAATTTTTTAGCAACATCATCAATTACAGCATCAACAAAGTATGAGTTATACTCCTCTTCATTTTCTACAGTTTGTGTAGTAGAAAGAGTTGTTGAAGGTTTTTTACGAAGCTTAAGCTCTTCATTTTTAGATTTTTGACACTGCTCTTTTGTAATATAGCCATTATTATACATCTCATCAATAACCCAATTACGACGCTTTTTATTAGCATCAGGGTGTTTATATGGCTCATTATATGCAGGGTTGTTTGTAATAGCAGCAAGACAAGCAGATTCAACAACGCTAAGCTTTGAAGTATGCTTATCGAAATAATAATTTGCTGCAACCTCAACACCGTCAACACCGTTACCAAGGTGAATTGTATTCAAATAACACTCAAGAATAGTATCTTTATCATAGTTTTCTTCAACATATAAAGCGTCTTTGATTTCTTGAACTTTTCTTGAGCTGGTTTTTTGTGCATTACCAGTTATATTTTTAACTAACTGTTGAGTAATTGTAGAACCGCCTTGCTCCGATGAATAAAAATGGAACGCTAAGTTTAAAGCAGCAGATGTTGTTCTCTTCCAGTCAACGCCAGAATGTTCTCTGAATCTCTTATCCTCACAAGAAATAAAAGCATTTTTTAAACATTTCGGAATATCTTTATTATCAACCCACAATCTGTTTTGGGTGCCGTGAAGTCTTTTTAACTCAACATCTTTTCCATTAGAATCTTTTGCATAAAGAATTGATGTATATTGCAACTTCAAGTTGTATAAATTATTGCTTGGATCTAAAATTTCGTCACTTGGACTCATAATGGCAACAAAATAGAATACTGCTGCACCTACAACAAGAGAGCCTGTAATAACAATTATAAGAAAAATAGATAAAAGCGCAGACAAAACAGGATGTCTTTTTTTATTTTTATTATTTTTCTTATTGTTGTTGCGCCTGTTAGTATTATTTCTGACAGGCTGTTTTCTTGCAGCAACATTTTGATTAGGTTTTTTTGGTTGTTGCATTTCTTCAGGGTCAACAATTAAATAGTCATCGTTCAACGGAATTTCAAATCCATTGTTTATTTCAACATTATTTCTGTTGCTGCTTCTTTTTGAAACAGGACTACTTCTTCTATTTTGATTTGTATTTTTAGCACCATACTTATCAAAATAATTGTTACCATCATTATTCTTTGCCATAATTTTTCCTCACTTATATGCTGAAAATTATTTTTTAATTCTTATAAATGAACCTTTCTTTAATGGTTCGGAATAAAACTTAACAATATCTGCCGCAAATTTCGCAGATTCAAGCTCATTCATATCTTTATCAAAAAGCTTATCAACTGTAATTTCAAAGCTTCCCTTTTTTGCTTCTAAAACATCATAAGTACCAGGGTAAAACTTATTTCGCTGCATAACTGTTGCAATTCCGTCTTTATAATCATCGACAATTGCAATCAATTCATAATCACGAATATAACCTGCATTGTCATATACCTGACCTTCTTTTTCATTCGGTTTACCAAAATAAAAACCGCAAGAATAATCTCTATGAGAAATTTTATAAACCTCTTGCAAAATGCTTTCAGGTAATTTGAAATCATCGCTAAATCCCGATTTTTCAAAAGTTTCAACCGCTTTTGCATAAGCATTTGTAACAGCGGCGGTGTAATATTCGGTTTTAGCTCTGCCCTCAATTTTAAAACTTGTAATTCCCGCTTTATAAAGCTTTGGAATATGCTCAATCAAACACATATCTTTTGCATTTAAAATATATGTTCCTTGCTCATCTTCATAAATCGGCATATATTCGCCTGGTCGTTTTTCCTCAACCAATCTATAATTCCAACGACAAGGCTGAGCGCAATCGCCATGATTAGAATCTCTGCCTGTCATATAGTTTGAAAGCAAGCATCTGCCCGAAACTGACATACAAATTGCACCATGAACAAATGCTTCAATTTCTAAATCATCAGGAGTTTTTTCTCTGATTTCAGTAATTTCTTGCAATGTAAGCTCACGAGCAACTACAATTCTTTTAGCACCTAATCTGTAGTAAAAATTAGCAGTTTCATAATTTACTATGCCCGTTTGCACCGAAATATGAATTTCTGCATCAGGTGCAAATTGTTTAACCTTTTCTATAGCCGACAAATCAGTTACAATAAACGCATCAGGTCCGTATTTTGCAACTTCCTTTATAAACTCATCTATAACCGCAATTTCATTATTTCTCGGCAATGTATTTAAGGTAATGTATGCTCTACAATCATTTTTATGAGCATATTCTATTCCCTCTTTTAATTCATCAAATGTGAAATTGCCAGGTGCAGACCTCATTCCGAACTCTTTACCTGCAAAATAAACAGCATTTGCACCAAAATCAACCGCAGCTTTTAATCTTATTAAATCACCAGCTGGTGATAAAACCTCAATCGGCGGTATTTTTTTTACATACTTAGTATTAATTCCAAAGTCCCTCCGATTTTAATCTTTCAATCAAAGCGTTATGCTCTGAAAGTGAATTAGTATAATAGAATTTCATATTTCTGTCAGTAACAAAATAATCAGCTTTAAGCGATGTATTAGGGTTTAAAGCTGCTTTTATAGCAGATGAAGACGGACTGCAAATAGGTCCTGGAGGTAAGCCCTCATTTACATTAGTATTATATCTTGAATCAGGGTAATTAGCAGTTGGCGATGAGCCAAGTCTTGCAGGCTGATAAGTCCAACGAAGTCTGTTATAAAAGACTTGTGCAACATTTTTCATTTCCTTTGGATAACCGCTTGCTTCTGCTTCAACAATTGAAGCCATTGTAAGCACTTCATGAATGGTATATCCCTTTTTCTTAGCTGTTTTAATAACATCATCGGTCAATTCTTCGTCCATTCTTTGAAGCATTCTGTTTACTGCTTTATAAGCATTTTCAGCACCTTTTCCCTCGTTGGTATCAGCATAAAAATCATAAGTTGCTGGGAAAAGATAGCCCTCTAAATGATAATAACACTTGCCAACAGGAATTTTCTTAACAAAATCATAATCATAATCGTTAGATTTTACTGCTGTTATAAATTCGCTTTTGGTACAAATCTTTTTGCTTTCCATTATTTCTGCGATTTCATTAACAGATTTTCCTTCAGGAATTGTAACCTTAACAGTATTAGCAGGTGTACCGTCTTGTGCCAATGTGTAAATCAATTCATCATAAGGTTGTCTTTTAACCTCGTGAACGCCGATTTTATAATCGTTAGCGTGTTTAAGCTTAACATACAATCTAAAGAGTGTTGTTGAATTGATAATGTCTTTATCTTTTAACTTATTTGCGATAATTTCCCAAGTGTCATTTTTTTCAACAACAATTTCTGTAACTGCCGCTTTTCCACTCTCGCCAAAAGGATTTTTTAAGCCTAATATCTCCCAAACGCAAAAAAGCATAGAAGTAGCCAAAGCAAATGAAACAAGTAGTATTATTAATACTCTGACAATTACAGGCATTCCCTTTTTATTCTTTTTCTTTTTTCCGCTTGTTTCAGCGTATAAATCCTCTTGCTCTTGAGCTTGCTGTTCTTCTGTTACTTCCTCAGATTTTTCATCAGAAGAAGAACTTGAAATATCTTCAAAAACATCTTCAAAAACATTTTCTTTGCCATTAATAATTTCATTAATATGCTTATCGAAAATTTTTGTGTTTGAATCAACTTCAGTGTTATTTTCGTTTTCTTTTAAAATTTCGTTATTATCAACCATTTTTTGCTCCTGTGTTTTTTAATCGGTAATTAACAAATCAGCCTTAACATCAAATTCATCTCTCGGCAATTCATCAATTAAATTATCTTTATAACAAACAACGCATTTAACGCTGTTAAAGCCCTTTAAAAACCTGTCGTAATAACCGCCACCATAACCTAATCGGTTAAAACTTTTATCAACCATTAATGCGGGTATAATACAAAGTGAATTATCAAACTCTTTGCATAAATCAGCCGTAAATTTTGGCTCTAATATT
This sequence comes from Oscillospiraceae bacterium, assembly GCA_902781345.1. Taxonomy (GTDB): domain Bacteria; phylum Bacillota; class Clostridia; order Oscillospirales; family Acutalibacteraceae; genus RUG11462. The sequence goes on from CACZIY010000022.1 coordinate 10,833, forward strand.
CCAAAGCTGCCTGTTTCTAATTCGTCAAAAGAAGAAATATAGAAAAACTTCATTTGCCGATTTTCAAAGCACTTCGGAACAGCAACCTTTTTGCCGATTTTCAAAGAATACTCAATTAGTTTTTTAGTATCAATTTCATTTCTGACTGACACATAGCAAAGCAAAGTTTTTGCTTCTTTATACTCTTTTAAAGCGATAATTTTTTTAAAAATAGTTTCATCTTTACTCAATTTATCGCTTTTTTCAAGACTTTTTCTGTAATTTTCAGCCTTTTTTCGCAGTCTTTTCTTTAACTCTTGCATTGAATTGATTTTTTAATATGTTCGGCTTTATCTTTACCAACAATTTTTTCAGCTATAGCGTAAGCAAAATCAACAGTAACGCCTGCACCTTTTGCAGTTATGATATTGCCATCTACTTCAACAAAGTTGCCTGTAAATTCAGCTTTGCCCAACTGCTCCTCAAAGCCTGGAAAACAAGTCGCTTTTTTATTGTCAAGCATACCCTTTTCACCTAAAATTGATGGAGCTGCGCAAATTGCGGCAACAATTTTGCCATTTTCATAAGCAAATTTTAACATATCATCAACTAAATCAGATTTTTTCAAATTCAGTGTACCAGGCATTCCGCCAGGTAAAACAACTGCTTGAACATCATCACTTTTTTCAAGCATTAAATCAATTGTATCAGCCAAAACTGTGATATTATGAGCGCCTGTAACATCTTGCGAGCCAACGCCAGCAGTTACAACCTCAATATCGCAACGACGAAGAAAATCTATAGTAGCAAGTGCTTCAATTTCCTCAAAACCTTGTGCTAAATATACATATACCAATTACAACACCTCATTTATGTGTTTTTCAATTATTTTAGCAATTGCCTTAATTTCCAATGGCTTGTCCTGCTCATAGCATTTAATTACTTTCCAACCGAGCTTTTCAGCCGAGTAAAATGCCGCTTTTCTGCATTTTTGAAGATAATCAGTATCTTTTTCGTGAATATCTTTTTTATTTTCATCGCCCTCATAGCGTGAGCTCATAAGCTTTTGCGAAATTTCAGGGTCCATATCAAGAAAAATTACCAAATCAGGCTTTGGAATTCTTAACTGATTATACTCAAAATTATACAACCAATCAATATATGAATCCCACTCAGTTTCAGGTAATTTTGAGCATTGATGAACACAGTTTGAAGTAGTGTATCTGTCCGCCAAAATTACAAAATCATTATCATATTCATTCTTCCAATGACGCTTGAAGCTTGCGTATCTGTCAACCGCATAAAAAGATGAAGCCGCAAAAGCGTTTACATCACCAGGCTTATCACCGAAATCGCCGTTTAAATACATTCTTACAAGCGTGCTTGACGGGTCATCATAATCAGGCAATTTAATTTGCTTGAAATCTATACCCTTATTATCAAAATACTTTTTAATTAATTCAATTTGAGTTGACTTTCCGCTGCCGTCAAGTCCTTCGATTACAATTAGTTTTCCCATACACTTTCCTTATAAATTCAAATACTTTTCTTTCATTTCAGCCATTTTACCGCAAGTCATTTTGCCCTCAGGACATTTGCCCGAAATGCATGGCGGACCCGCAAATTTAAACAAATTAGGTGCAACCTCTTTAACGAGCTTCAACATTTCACAAGCTAACTCTCTGATTTCCCATTGTGCACGGTTGCAGCAACGGTGTTTGAAAAAGTTTTTCAAGCTTCTTGCGTTAAAAGTTGCAATCATTTTTGTATCACATGCGTTAGGCAAAACAAATCTGGCGTCTTCAATAGCCTTTTTTTGTGCCTTTTTCTTCGCTTGATTTTCATCAATACCGTCAGCAATAAACTCTTTATAATACTTATCACTTAAAATTTCTGAAATTTTCAAATAATCATCATGAGATTTAGCCATATTATTTAAGAATATTTCTTTCGCTTCTGGCACACAATCTATTTCGGGAGGTAAAACATATTCAAAATTTTTCTCCGAAACATAACGCTGGCTTTGAACCGAATAAGATGCAATTCTGTGCCTTGTAATCTGTGCTAACAACGCTCTTGAAACACCCTCAATAGCAAATGTAAAAGTAGCGTGTTCAATAGGGCTTTCATGACCTATTTCAGAAAGCATATCAACAAAATTTGCAACCTTTTCATCAGTAAGCCCTTCCATAACAGTATCAACATCAGCGGCAGCATAGCACATTTTAGCGGCTGCAGCAACCGTTTTTTCAGGATTTGGCGTATATGCAATCAAAGATACTTTCATACTTTATTTTCTCCTAAACATAATTACTTATTTTATATTATAGCAGATTGCTTTTAGTTTTTCAATATCTTTTTATTATTTATAATGTATCTTTTTGCTTGCTTTTTTATTAGTTTTATAGTATAATTTTTTTATTAGGAGTTGAGTAAATGTTAAGAGAACTTTATGAAGCAATTACAAATGCTGATTTATACTCACTTATCGCTATTTTAATCACTGCGATAATACTTATTTTCTTGTGCTTGCCTTCACATGAATTTGCTCATGCATGGGCTGCTCATAAATTAGGTGATGACACAGCAAAATATCAAGGCAGACTTACTTTAAACCCATTTAAACATCTTGATTTATTGGGTACTGCTATGATGCTTTTAATTGGCGTTGGTTATGCAAAACCCGTTCCTGTTAATATGCTTAATCTCAAAAAGCGCAAAAGAGATATGGCTTTAGTTGCACTTGCAGGCCCTATGATGAATTTGGCTTTTGGAATTGTTTTTGCATTTTTAGATGTTTTATTTACAGAATTTGTATTATTCCCTCATGCTATATCAGGTTACAACAGTATTTCAGTTTATAAATTTCACTTAATAGTTAAGTTTATTTTATCTACAACAGCGCAAATAAGCGTTTCTCTCGCAATTTTTAATCTTATTCCTATACCGCCGTTTGACGGTTCAAGGATTTTAGGTTATTTCTTGCCTGACAGAATTTATTATAAAATAATGCAATACGAGCAAATTATTTTTATAGTTGTTTTAGTATTGCTTTGGGGTGGCTTTTTAAGCGGTCCTCTCTCAAATTTAATGGATAATGTTTTATATGGTATTTATTGGCTGTTAAGTTTACCATTCGGAGGTATACCTTATGGAGTTTAAACTTACCTCAAATAATTTTGAGGGTCCGCTTGACCTTTTGCTGCATTTAATAGCAAAAAACAAGTTGGATATTAAGGATATTGAGATTTCGATTTTGGTTGACCAGTATATCGAGCAAATCAACCAGTTCAAAGAGTATAATATTGATATTGCAAGCGAATTTATGGAAATGGCGGCAAGACTTATTTATTTAAAAACCGTTTCCCTGCTTCCTAAAAATGAAGAAGCTGATGAGTTAAAGGCTGAGCTTACAGGCGAGCTTATCGAATATCAGATTTGTCGAGAAATGGCTATAAAACTCGCTGAAAATACCGAGGGATTTAAAACTGTTATTCGTGAGCCTGTTAAGGTTGATATTGATAAATCTTATAAAAGAACTCACGAAAAGGAAATTTTGCTTAAATACTATTTTGAGGCGGTTGGCAGAGGTCTTAGAAAGCTACCTCCTCCTGTTGAAGCATTTAACGGAATTGTACATAAAAAAATTGTTTCAGTTTCAAGCAAAATTGTTGTTGTTTTGCGTAGCTTAAAACGCAAAAGCAAGGTAACTTTTAAATCGCTTTTTGAAAAATCAGAAACTCGTTCTGATGTTGTTGCAACATTTTTGGCGGTGCTTGAATTACTTAAAGATAAACGAATTAAAGCCGATGATAAAGACGGCGAAACAATTATAACTATTGACAAGGCAGGTTAAAAAATGAGTGAATTGAACAATGTTAATATTTTAGAGGCTTTGCTCTTTTCATGTGGCGAACCTGTTGAAATTGAGCGTATTGCCGAGGTTATGGAAATTGACGAAAGCGTAGTAATCGCTTTATCGCAAACGCTTGATGAAAAATATGAAAAAAATAAATCAGGTATGAAGCTTTTAAGACTTGATAATAAATTACAGCTTTGTACAAGACCTGATTATTTTGAATATGTCAGGAAAATGCTTGAGTTAAAGCGAAATACTCCTTTATCACAAGCGGCTTTTGAGGTTTTGGCGGTAGTTGCATACAACCAACCTGTTACAAAAAGTTTTATTGAACAAGTCAGAGGTGTTGACTGCTCAGGCGTTATCTATTCACTTTGCGAAAAAGGTCTTATTGAAGATAAGGGTAGATTGGAATTGCCTGGCAGACCGTTAGTTTACGGCACAACAGACGACTTTTTGCGTTGTTTTTCAATGCGTTCATTAAATGATTTACCAGAGCTTCCAAAAGAGGAAGAAGAACAACAAGAAGATAATCAAACAGAGGTATAATTTTCGTGATTTTTCTGTATATTCTGCTTGGAATTGTCGCTTTGATTGCTTTAATCTTATTTTCTTGCATCAGGGTAAAAATTTTATTTGACAATCAGTTGCAATTTAAAATATATTTAGGTATAATAAAGATACCAGAATCTTTGTTTAATAAAGAAAAAAAGAAAAAGCCCAAAAGCAAAGAAAATGTCGCAAAAAAAGACGATAAAAAGAAAGAAAACAAGCTTTTAAAACAAGTCAAAGAAAAAGGCTATTATAATTCTTTTGTTTTGTTTTTAGACTTTTTAAAGCCTGTTTTGAAAATTTTGAAAAGTTTTGCTTCAAAAATTCATATTAATCCGCTTGTTATCAAAATAAAAATGGTGGGTGATGACGCTGCAAAGCTTGCCACAGATTATGGCAAATTCTGTGCCGTTTACTATCCTGCTTTAGAAGTTTTAAATGAAAGCACACAGTGTAAAAACATCAATTCTGATGTTTTTGTGGATTATACTGATGAAAAAACTGAGTTTTATTTAAAAGCTCAAATAAAAATAAGGCTGATACACTGTGTTACTCACGCCTTAAAAATTATAAAAGAATTTTTTAAACTTAAATCTAAATTCTAATTAAGAGAGGAAGTTTTTAATATGAGTCAAAACATAAAAGATATTTTAGGCGAAACAATGGAAAAGATTAAGTCTATGGCTTCTGCCGATACTATTATCGGCGACCCTATCGTTATGTCAGCTGATGTAACTTGTGTACCGATTTCAAAAGTATCTTACGGGTTTGCTTCAGGCGGTTCTGATTTTGGTGGCAAAAAGATTGAGGGTAAATCTGCTTCATCAGTAAAATTCGGCGGTGGCGGTGGTGCTGGTATGTCGATTACTCCTGTTGCTTTTTTGGTTTTGCAAAACGGCAAAGTAAGCATTATGAACATCAATCAAGAAACTTCTTCTGCCGAAAAGGCCATTGAAATGATACCTGATGTTTTTGAAAAGGTAAAAAATTTAGTTAAAAAAGATAAAAAAGAAGAAATAAAAGATTAATAACATTTTTGAGTTCACCTGTCGCATATAATTTTGACAGGTGAATTGCTTTGAAAAAAAGTATTTTATTAATAATTCTTAGTTTATTATTTATTCTTCCTATAAATAATTATAAAGCTTTAGCTTATTCTGCAAGTGCCTATTGCCTTTACGACCCTGTTTTGAAAAAGGTTTTAACTTCATCAAATATGAATGAGAAAAAAGCAATGGCAAGCACTACTAAAATTATGACCGCTTTTATTGCTTGTGAGATTTGTGATTTAGAAAAACAAGTCAATATCAAGCCTGAAATGATAGCGGTTGAGGGCTCATCAATCGGCTTGCAGGTTGGCGATAAAATCAGTATCAGATGCTTGCTTTACGGGCTTATGCTTGAGTCGGGTAATGATGCGGCTTTAAGCCTTGCTGTTTCAATTTCAGGTAGTGCGAAGAATTTTGCTGTGCTTATGAACCAAAAAGCCAAAAAGTTGGGGTTAAAAAACACTAATTTTGTAACGCCTAATGGGCTTGATGATAAAAATCATTATTCTTGTGCTTATGATATGGCAAAATTAAGCGGTTTTGCTATGCAAAATGAGCTTTTTAGAAAGATTGTTGCCACAAAAACCTACCTTGCTGTTTACAACAACGGTGAAACTAAAATAACATATTATAATCACAACAAATTGCTTTCGCTTTTAGATGGTGCCGATGGCATTAAAACAGGCTTTACAAAAAAGGCTGGTAGATGTTTGGTTTCGAGTTGTAACAGAAACGGTGTTCGCCTTATTGCAGTAACGCTTAAAGCTTATGACGATTGGAACGACCACAAAGCGCTGTATAGATACGGTTTTAAGCAGTATCAAGAGATTGATTTGCCTGAATATAACAAGTTTATTTCGCTTTTGGGCGGAAAAAAAGACCGAGTGCAAGTTGAAAGCGAAAATAAAAAAATATACTTTTATAAAGGGCTTTCAAGCTATATTAAGAAAAAGGTGTATTTACCTAATTTTATCTATGCACCTACTAATACAAATAAGCCAATTGGTTATGTTGAGTACTACTATAATAGCTTTCTTATTGCTAAATGCAATATTTTCGCAAAAGAAAATATTAAAGAAAAATTGCAAAAGAAAAAGGAAATTAATTTTTTTAATATATTTGCACAAATGTTTAAATACATTTGAAATGAGGATTTTATGGATAACGAAAATATAAGAATACAAAAATATATGTCAGAATGTGGCGTTTGCTCTCGCAGAAAAGCTGAAGAATTAGTTTTGCAGGGCAAAGTTAAGATAAATGGCAATTTAGCAAATATCGGCGATAAAATTGACCCATACAGCGATAAAATCACTGTAAATGGTAAATTGATTAAACGCCAAAAAGAAAAGCGATATATTATGCTTCATAAGCCAAGAGGCTTTTTAACTTCCCTTTCGGATAATTTTGACAGAAAATGCATAACAATGCTTATAAAAGATATTGATGAGAGAGTTTACCCTGTTGGCAGACTTGATAAAAATTCTGAGGGCTTGCTTTTGCTGACAAATGACGGCGAATTCGCTAATATGATTACCCACCCTAAAACTCATATTCCAAAAACTTACCGTGTAACTGTTCGTCCTCCGTTTACCGATGAAGCGTTAAATGCACTAATCAACGGTGTAAAACTTGATGACGGTTATGTTACAAAGCCAGCCGATGTCAGCGTTGTAACTCAAGAGGAAAACAGGGTTGTTTTGCTTATAACTATATATGAAGGCAAAAACCGACAAATCAGAAGAATGTGCGAAGCACTTTCGCTTGAGCTTATAAGGCTTAAAAGAATTGCTATTGGCGATATCAGGCTCGGAATGCTTTCACAAGGCAAATGGCGCAATTTAAGCGAACAGGAAATACGCTCGCTTTACTCTTTTGCTAAAAGACAAACTACAAATAAAAGGAAGTAATAATTATGATTCAAATTAAAAAAGCTGATGAAAACTTTAAAAAAGAACATTCAATAGAAAATAAAGCCTATATTTGCGTTGATAACGATGAAATTTTGGGCATACTTAAATATAATGAGCAAAATGAAACACTTTTTTTAGAAGAAATTGAGTTTTCTGATAAAATGCTTGCTGATGGACTTATCAGACAAACTATGAGCAACGCTTTAGATGAGGGCTGCAAAATCTGCAAGTTTTCAGAAAGCGTAAAAAAAGTGATGTTTTCATTAAGAATTATCAAAGAAGAAAGCTGTGAAAGCCTTGATATTCTCGACTTTTTTCTTAAAATAAACCACTTCTAAAAAAAGTTTAAAAAATTATAAAAAAAGGCTTGACATTTAATGTCGGTTTTGATATAATAGACAACGTTGTACGAGTTATTAGCTCAGTTGGCAGAGCACCTGACTTTTAATCAGGGTGTCCGGGGTTCAAATCCCCGATAGCTCACCAAAAGCCTCTAAAACTACTCGTTTTAGAGGCTTTTATTTTAAAAAAATTCAGAGTAGATTTGCGTGCGTTAAGTGTCTTTTGAACGGGGAGTTGTCAAAAGAACGAAAAGTTTTACTTGCGGTATGCAAATCGCATCCCGCTGTAAATAAGAAGAATTATAACCTCCTTATTTCGTAAAACGGGAAAGGGAGGTTTTTATTTATGGATTATTCAAAAACAAAAGTAAAAAGAAGAGTTATTGACTCTACTCAAGCAGTAACCACAATTGCAATTCTTACCGCTTTGTCGATTGTAACTTCGGTTTTTCTTACTTTTAGAGTAGGTACATATTTGAAGTTTTCACCTGCATTTATTGTAATTGCACTTGCGGCAAGGGCTTATGGCATTTATGGTGCTGTAATCGTTGCATTTTTGACTGATTATATTCAGTACCATATGTTCCCAGCCAACGGATTTAGTTTCGGAATTTGCCTTTCAAATGTACTTACAGGCCTAATTTTCGGCTTATTCTTATATAAGAAAGCTGATTTAAAGCGAATTATCGGAGCAACATTATCATCACAAATAATTTGTTCGCTATTTATTACAACAATTACTATGGTATATATTGAAAAATGGATGCCTTTATTCCCTATGGCTTATATGAGATTATTACAAGTTGCAATTATGAGTGTTGCAAGTATTATAATTCTCTATATTCTTTTTGTAAAAATGGATTTACCTAAAAAAATTAAACTTGTTAAATAGTAAAAAGAGCAACTTTTAAAAAGTTGCTCTTTTTTATTCGCCTACTACTTGCTGAATTTCTTTTACATCAACATCTTTAACTTTTATGTTTTGTTTAACTGAGATTGCAGCGGCTGCGCCTGCTGCTTCGCCAAGTGCCATACAAACTGACATAATCCTGTAATTTGAGTGTGCTAAGTGACTGCCCGAAATATTTCTGCCCGAAAGCAACAAGCCATCAATATTTTTAGGTAAAATACAACCAAACGGGATTGAATAATCATCAGGCTGAGTAAACTTTTCTTGAACGCCTGTTTCATCAAGGCTCGCACCCGACATATTATGAACATCAAAATTAAAATATGCTCTTTTTACTACCCAATCATCGTGAAGTTTTGCTTGCAAAATATCTTCAGCGGTTAATGATTTTAGTCCCTCAAAATGCCTTGTTTCACGAATACCTAAAAGCGAAGCCTCGCTCATAAGCCAGCATTTTTCGTAACCAGGAACATATTCTTGCAAAAACTTTACAATCGGCTCAATTTGACTTCGACAAGTAACAAGCGCTTTTGAAATGCTTTTTGCGTCAGTTCCGTCAACA
>CACZIY010000023.1 GCA_902781345.1 Oscillospiraceae bacterium
GTTTGTTTGCGTTATGCAAATAAAGCACCCGAAAAAAATCAAACTGTGATTATTTTAGGTTGTCAGGTAAGAGGCAAAACGCCAAGCTTAATGCTTTATGACAGAATGAACGCGGCAATTGAATACCTTAATGAAAACCCTGAATCTGCGGTTATTTGCTCAGGCGGACAGGGAAGCGGTGAAGATATTTCTGAAGCCGAAGCAATGAAAACATATCTTTTGAAAAAAGGTATTGATAAAAGCAGAATTTATGTTGAAGATAAATCTTTAAACACAAATGAAAACATAGCATTTTCAAAAGAAGTTATTGAAAAGAACGATTTAAACCCATCAGTTGCGGTTGCGACTGACGGTTTTCATCAATTCAGAGCAAACCGCTTTTGCAAGAAAAACGGGTTAGATAATACCGCTGTTTGTTGCAAAACTCGTAATACCGCTGTTTGTTGCAAAACTCGCTGGTATTTTACCGCTTCATACTATTCTCGTGAGGTTTTGGCGGTTATTAAAATGGCATTGTTTAAATAAAAAGCATCAGGCATTAGCCTGATGCTTTTTCCATTTGCTTGAATTTCTTTCGTATATAGGTAAAGTATGCTGTAAATAGCATTGTCGAAGTTGCAATCCAACTTAATGGGTTTGAAATGCAAATAGCAGTGTAACCTAAATTGCTAACTAATGCGAAAACAACAAACAGTCGGCAACCAAGTTCTACAAGTCCGCCGATTGCGTTAAACGCACTATAACCAAGCGATGTAATTGTCGAACGAATAACATACAGTACACATAACATAAACAAAAGCGTACCTGAAAAGATAAAGTAGTAGTTGATAAATGAAAGAGTTTCGGTTTCACTTGAATTAAGATACATAAGTGCTATTTTTTCGCCGAATAATCTTAATAATGTACCTATAATAATGCCATAAGCAACCGCTATTATCAAAACTTGCTTTAAAGCCTTTTTAATTCTGTTAATTTTGCAAGCGCCATAGTTTTGTGCAACAAACGGCGGCAAACTGTTTGCAAGTGCCATGAGTGGAGTTGTAACCATATTTTCAATTTTCAGCGAGGTTGAGTAAGCAGCAATATAGTTTGTTCCAAGTGTGTTAACCGAGCCTTGAACAAGAGTGCAACCTAGCATTGTAATTGATGATTGCAAACCGTTAGGCAAGCCGATGAGAAAGGTTTTTCTAATAATAAACTTGTTAGGTTTAAGGTCTTCTTTGCTAATGTGCAATAGTTTATATCTTTTAATATAGAAAGTCAAAGCGACACAAAAATCAACAAAAGTTGAAGTAACTGTTGCTATTGCAACACCTGCCACTCCCATACCAAAAACAATAACAAAAGTTAAATCCATAGTGATATTAACTATTGTTGAAATAACACCTCGGATTAATGCGTTGTTACCATCTCCAACAGCGTTAATCAACATTCCGATATAGTTTGTTGCAATTGTTATAGGGTAGCCCGCCATTATAATAAAAATGTATGTATAGGTATCGGAAAAAATCTCACTAGGCACATCCATAAAGAATAAAATTCTTTTAATAAACATCAAAGCCAAAAATGTAATAATACTGCCAACAACTACAGCAACATAAATACCGTTGGCAATACAATTGCGCATTTTTTTATAATTTTTTTCGCCAAATGCTCGTGAAACTAAAACGCCTTCGCCTGTTACAAAACCGATTACAAATGAAATAATCATCCAATTAAGAGTGGTAGTTGAATTAACAGCAGCCAAAGCATTTTTTGAAATAAACTTACCTACAACAACAGAATCAGTAATTGCATATAACTGCTGAAACACCGTTGAAAACAACAGCGGAACAAAGAATCCGAAAACTCTTTTTAAAGGCGAGCCTATAGTCATATCTGTAATCATAGCATCACGACCAAATAATAAAATTGTTATGTGGTATTATAGCACCTTAACAATAAAAGTCAACCCCTTTTTGAAAAATTATTAAATAATTTTGGTTGAGTTTTATTTGTAGTTGTGTTATACTATTTTACAAGCAAAGGTTTTGCTTGTAAAATGATTTGTGAAAGGTGAAAGAAATGTATAAAAATATAGGTAAAAAAATAAAAGGATTTTCAATTTTCTTTGCGTGGGTTGTAATTGCCGCATCTTGCTTTGGTGCATTTTATTATCTTTTTAAAAGCAAAGAAATTACAACTAACGGAATAATTATTACCGTTGCAATTATCGTCGTAGGAACACTTGTAGGCCTTTTTGCTTCGTGGTTTATGTACGGCTTCGGCGTTATCGCTCAAAAGGCTGAAAAGCTTGATGAAATTGAAATCTTAAACAAAAACATTCTTGAAAGTCTTGATAAAATAAACTTTTCAGTTCCAGCTCAAAAATATGACGACAGAAAAGACATTCCTTTGCGTGATTTCAGTACAACGGAAACTAAAAATGAAGCTTTGAACTCAAAACTTCGCAGGCTTAAAAAAGACTATGAAATGAGCCGAATTACTTATGATGAATATGAAGAACGCAAAGAACAATTAGAACAAGAATACGGCGTAGAATAAAAAATAAACCCACTCGAGTTTTTCGAGTGGGTTTTTGTATTTCTATTTTATTCAAACATATTTGACATAGGCTTGTCAGTATAAATTCTCTCGATTGCTTCTGCAAATACAGGTGCAACAGGGAGCATTTTGATTTTTGGCGATTGTTTTACTTCTGGCAATGGAATTGTATCAAGCAATACAACCTCTTTTAAAACAGAACCGTCAATTCTCTCAATAGCAGGACCCGAAAGAACACCGTGAGTAGCACAAGCAGAAACTTCGGTAGCACCGCCGATTTCAACGATTGCTTTTGCAGCGTTGCAAAGAGTACCAGCAGTATCAATCATATCATCAACGATAATGCATTTCTTACCTTTAACATCACCGATAATGTTCATAACTTCAGAAACATTTGCTCTTTGACGACGCTTATCAATAATAGCCAAAGGAGCGTCAACTCTTGCGGCAAAGTTTCTAGCTCTTGTAACTGAGCCGAGGTCTGGTGAAACTACTACCAAATTATCTTTATCTTTAAACTTTTTATCAAAATAAGGTGATAAAATCGGCACACCTAAAAGGTGATCGAGCGGAATATTGAAAAAGCCTTGGATTTGAGAAGCGTGAAGATCCATTGTAAGAACTCTGTCAGCGCCAGCAGTTGTTAAAATGTCAGCGCAGAGTTTTGCAGAAATCGGATCTCTTGCTTTTGCTTTTCTGTCTTGTCTTGCATAGCCGAAATATGGAATAACAGCGGTAATTCTACCAGCAGATGCACGCTTCATAGCGTCAATCATAATGAGAAGTTCCATAAGATTGTCGTTAACAGGCGCACAAGTTGATTGAACAATAAACACATCAGAACCACGAACTGATTCGTTAATTGAAATAGCAATTTCTCCGTCAGAAAAATGCTTAACCTCGGCATTGCCGACTTTTAAGCTAAGGCAAGAAGCAATTTGCCTTGCTACAGGAATGTTTGAGTTACAAGTGAAGATTTTAATGTCTTTTCCGTGAAAATTCATTTTTATTAATCCTTCCGTATAGTGTGATATAATATTTTATAAATTAATAACGGTTAGCCAAAAATTTGTTCCGCCCGTTTATTTAATTCCTCCAACTGTTTAGGGTCATTAGCACCCAAAATTACATCAGCAGTTTTCGCAACATATGAGTTTACCGAAAGTCCCTCTTCTAATGCAATTTTAATAGTATCAGTAAGGTAATATTCGCCTTGCGAATTGTTATTAGTGATTTTTGAAAGAAGTCGATAAAGCTCGCTTCCTTTAAACCAAAATGCCCCTGAGTTTACCTCGTTAATTTTGCGAATTTCATCGCTTGCATCTTTAAACTCAACTATTTCTTTGATTTTACCGTTTTTCTTAACAATTCTACCGTAAGCGGCAGGGTCATCAAGCTTTGCGGTAATAACTGTAACAGCATTGTTTTCGCTTTCGTGCAATTTCAAGGCTTCGTTTACAGTAGTTTTATCCATAAAAGGTGCATCACCACAAACAATAAGAATATTGCCGTCATTATGCTCTTTTATAAATTCGTTTGCTTGCATAACAGCGTGGCCTGTTCCTAATTGCTCAGCTTGAATAACAGTTTTAATACTATTATCAAGATGTGCTCTAAGAATTTCAGCCTTATAGCCGATTACAACGCAAATATCATCACAAGATTTTTTTGCCGACTCAACAACATAATCAATCATCGGCTTACCCAAAACCTCGCACATAACTTTTGGTTTATCGGATTTCATACGAGTACCCTTGCCAGCAGCAAGAATAACCGCACCGTTTTTTTGTGCCATAAATTCACCCTTCAATACAAGTATATTATCGCATTTTAAAGCATTTTTTTCAATGCAAAAAACACATAATTTTTAATTTCTACGAATACGATAAAATCGTGCAATATTATTGCACGATTTTATATACTTTTACATATCCCATTTAAATACAGTTTTAAATGGGGTAGTCAAATCATCACCAAACACCTTAATAATGTCTTTAATAGACTTAACAGGTGTATCAACGCTGATGATTTTATTTATTCTTTTTTGGAATGCATCGGTTTCCATAAGTTCAACCGCTTTTTCAAAATCAGCACGACCTGAACGGGAAGAACCGACAAAGGTAAGACCTTTTTCGAGAATATCACGAGTGTTAATAGCAACTTTATTTTCCGAAACGCCCATAAGCACTACATTACCTTGTGGATTGATATATTTAATAATATCATCAATAGCGTAGAATGAGCCTTCACCGCCGCAACATTCAAAAGCGTGGTCAAAATGGAAATCTTCAGGAATGTTGTTTGCAAAATAAGTGCCATCAACAAAAGAGAAGTGTGAAAGCTTACGGCTGTCCATACCGACAACATAAAGCTTTGTTTTAGGAAATCTGAGCTTCAAAACATTAGCCAAAGTATAAGCTAATGAGCCGTCGCCCCAAATAGCGATAGCATCTCTGTTTTCGTGAGCAGCCAAATCAAAACGAGTAGAAGCGTGAACTGTTACGCTGACAAACTCAGTAATAGCTGCAATTTCATCAGGCACACCGTTGTAAGCAACAACTCTGTCAGGTGGCAAATCAACAAACTCACGCATAAAGCCGTCGTGGCCTGATGATAAAAAGTATGTTCCTTTATCATAATTCTCAAAAATAACAGGATTTTTGCGAATAGGTGTATTAGGAATCATAACTACCTTTTGACCTTTTTCAAATGTGCCAGTAGGGTCGTATTCAACAATACCGCAGCACTCATGAATTAAAGCCATAGGAAGCTTTTTGTTAAGAACCTTAATATCTCTTTGTCCTAAAAAGTAGCGCTGGTCAGCGTGGCAAAGAGCCATATAATTCGGTCTTATAATAACCCTGTCAGCATTTAAGTCAATATCAGTATATTTAACTGAAAAAACCTTAGGGCTTACAAGTTGATAAACATAGTTAATCAATTTTTACTCCTCCAACCATTGCTTGAGCGATTTTGTAATCGCTTACAGTAGTGATTTTAATGTTTGAAATTTCGCCTTCAACAATATAAACAGGCTGATTTTTTACAATGCAGATTTTGCAAGCATCTGTAAGTGTTGCTTTTTCTTCTTTTGTTAGTTCGCCATAAAGTTTTTTAAGCAAACTGATTTTGAAAGACTGCGGAGTTTGACCTTGATACATTTTATCTCTTGGTGGAATTGCTTTAATAAACTCGCCGTCTTCTGATTCAACGATTGTATCAATTGCGCTGGTAGCAGTATCAACTGCACCGTATTTTTCAGCAGCATCAATATTTTCAATAATCATTCTTTGAGTAACAAAAGGTCTGACAGAATCGTGAGTAACAATAATATTATCATCGTTTTCACCGAAATTCTTTTCAATATCATCAATAATATTGAAAATGGTTGAGTTTCTGTCGCTACCGCCTGCTACTACATGAACATCATCACATTCTCCGATATATTTTTTAATAAGGTCGTTCATGTGTGTGAGCCAATCAGGATGAACACCGATATAGATGTGGTCAAATCTTGTACAAAGTCTAAATTTTTCAAGAGTATGCACAATAATCGGCTTATCTCCTAAATTTAAAAATTGTTTTGGCATATCAGAAATGTTCATTCTTGAACCTACGCCACCGGCTAAAATTGCACCGAATACCATATTTAATTTCCTCCGTTAAAATAATATTTTCCTTTGTAATTTATATATGAATTGTCGGTATCGACAAATTCAAGCTCATGATGACAAATGCGTTCTTTTTCAGGCGGTAATGTCATATAATCGCCAAACGCTTTTGTTAAATAGTCGTCATACCCCTTTGGAGCAGGAATTTTAATGCCCTCAAAATCAAGATAAACAACCTCTTTAAAATCCGCAGAATAATACTTTTTCTTCATATAATAAGGTCCCGAGCAAAGCTCAGTTGTAAACTCACAATCATATAAAGAGTATTTTGTCATTTTGCGCTTATTTCTTTGCGCAATTTTAAATCGAAGTGATTTAAAAGGAACAAGGCTAAGCAAAATTTTACCCGCTAAAAATACTAATTTACCGTTATTTTTAGGTGCTTCGCCAATTAAATAAAGCGAATAGAAAAGAGCATTTTTAATTTGCATTAACCTTTTAAATTTTGAGTCAGGACAACCGTCAATCGGCAAAATATCAAGCACAATTCCGTGGTTAATATCAAGGTCAGCCTGATAAGTTTTTATAAAAGTAGTTTCGCTGTCGCAAATTGTGGCAAAAAGGTTTTTTGTGAGCTTTCCTTTTTCGGAAACCTGCAAAAAATACCTGTTTGAATTTGCCTCTTTATTAAAAATTGCAACTAATTTTTCATAATCCTCTCTTGGCATAAAAATATCAATATCATCATCCCAAGGAATAAAAGCACTTTCTCTTACTGCACCGATTAAGCAACCGCCGCAAAAGAAATGTGTAAGATTATGCATTTTACAAAAATCTTTGAAAAATTTATACATTTCAAGCGATTTTTCTTGCAATCTTTTAGTTTCGTTATCACTTAACAGATAAGCCATTTTTGCACCTACCACTTTTTTCTTGCAAATTTAAACAAGCCTACAAAAAAGCCTAAACCATAAGAAAAATGAAGCACAAAATGTACCCAAACCAATCGCCAATGACCGATTGTTGTATTGATATATTTGGATTTAAAAGAAACTATTAAATCAATTGTAGCATACAATGCTAAAACCGCTAAATAAAGATATCTTATAATCGGTAAAAAGCAAGATAAAACAGCACCGAAAGTGATATACATAAAGAACAAAAGCGGCACTAAATGCGAAAGTCTGGCAGGTTTTTTGTGTTTTTTAATAACCGCAACCTTCCAAAGACCGTAAAGGTAATACTGCTTGAAAAGCGCCCTGTAATTATCACGAGGATAATAGGTACTGCGAATTTCAGGTGTAATATAAACCTTTCCGCCTTGCTCGATTAATCTGAAATTAAAATCATCATCTTCATTTAAAGTTAAATCTTCATCAAAATAGTTTAACTTTTCGGCGGTTGAACGCAAAAAAGAACCGAATGAAACAGTATCAGAATAACCCTCATAACCCTCGATGTGATTTCTTCCGCCGCCTAATGCAAATGGGGAATAATAAGCTGCCGCAATTGCTTGTTGTACAGGATTTTTACCCATAACAATGTTTGGACCGCCTATATTATCAGCATCAGTTTTTTGATGATATTCGATACATTTTGAAACATAATCGGTTGCATACTCAGAATGTGCATCAAAACGCACGATATATTCATTTTTCGCTGCTTTAATTCCGTAATTCAAAGCGTATTGAACACTTTTTTCCGGATTTTCAATCATTTTTATAAAACTATATTTAGATGTGTACTTTTCGATAATATCTCTTGTGCCGTCAGTTGACATACCATCAACCAAAATTGCCTCAATAAGATTCATAGGATAATCTTGATTTAACAAAGAATCAAGGCAATTTGCAATATATCTTTCCTCATTGTGAATAGGAATAACAACCGAAACGGTAGGAAATACTTCCATATAATTTAAACTCTCCAGTTTTTAATAAATCTTTTTTCTTATTATACCTTTTATTTTGTAATATGTCAATTGATTTATAAAAACAAAAATTATTTTTACATATAAATACGCTTTTTATTTGTGCTAATTTTACAAATAATCAATCAAAAATTATGCAATTTGTAGAACAAAGTGTCGATAGCAAGTTTTTGCTTGAATTAGTAAAAAATCTCTGCTATAATAATTGTGGAGAAAAACGAGGTTTTTAAAACCTTTAATTATGTTTCTTAAAATACGGAGGTATAATTTATGAAGAAATATTGTACAATTATCTCGTTTATGCTTGCTATTGCAGTTATTTTTGCAAGTCTTTCTTTAACAAGTGTAAACGCAGCAACTCAATTAGGCGACCCTGATGGCGACGGTAGTATTTGTACCGCTAAGGACATTCTTTGCGTAAGAAACTATCTTGCTAAAAACGGAAAGAATGCTGACAGCGTACAAATTTTGAAAGCAGATGTTTGCTCAAACGGTGTTGTTGATTCAAATGACCTTTTAGTTATGCGTATGTACGCTGCTAAAAAGATTACAACTATTCCTTATGAAGCATCAACAGAAGCAACAACTGGTGGCTATGTTCAACCGACTAATCCTGATGATTATCCACAGGTTACAGCAGTTTTAAGACAATTAAGAAGCGTTGATGAAGATTTGTATGTTTCAGTTCTCGTAAACCAAACAGGTTATTCAACAAATGCTAAAAAGGTTGTAAAGCTCGCTGAAACAATGGTTGCCGCAAACAGCAGAAAAACTGATTCATTTGTTGCTAACAAAACATGTCGTGTTTATAAAATTGACAACGGTCAAAAAACAGCAGTTGGCGATTTCAGTTCAGGTAACAGAAAGAACTTTAACTACAACTTAGTTGATTACGGCGAAATGTATGTTTCTGAGCTTGATATTTCTTCTATTAAAACCCCTGGTACATATTTAGTATCTTCACCGATTGGTAGCTCATTCAAATTTGAAATCAGAGATAATTCAAATGAAAGAGCTATGAACGAAGCTTTAATGGGACTTTATTTCAACCGTTGTGGCGGCGAAATTACAGCAGCAACATTACAAGAATATGACGCATACCTTGCTCAAAACTTTGGTATTGAAGCAGGCTTGTTCTATAACACATACAGCTGCTACACTCGTGAAGCTTGCCATAGAGTATCAAAAGGTACTAACGCAGGTAAAGAAGTTGCAATCGTTGATACATACAACAGCAGCACAGGTAACTTCTATTTGAATAAAGATTCAGAAGGAAAGGCTTATACCTATCCAGCAACTGAATTTGAATATGGTTTGCATGATGCAGGCGACTATGGTAGATATACTCAACCAGCAGCACAGGTTGTTGACGATTTGCTTTATGCTTATGAATTGTATCCACAAACTGCAACCCTTAATGTAATTCATGATGAAGGCTTAGTTGACCTTCCTGATATTCTTGACTTAGCTCGTTGGGAAGCAAAATTCCTTCTCAATATGCAAAACAAGGGCAGAGTAGGTGAAAACGCATCATCTAAGGGCGGTTTCTACTACAAGATTTGTACTGAGCTCTTTGCTTCGGCAAATGGTTCAAGACCTGAAAATGATAAAGGCTTTAACGGTACAAGCGGTGCTTACGCTGGCTTCAGAGTACAGCAAGTAAACTTGGCTTCAACTGCATCAGCAGTAGGTTCATTGGCCGCTTGTTACACAATCTTTAAAGATAAAGACCCTTCATTTGCAAATGAGTGCTTAGCAGCAGCAAAAGCAGGTTATAATTACTATGTAAATCATGTTAATGATGGCACTCCTGAAACAAATGCCAGAAATACTGCGGCTGCTAATAAATCCGGCGATAAAGTCGGCGGTGGTGCTTACGGCGGTACTGCGGCTGAAGCAAGCGCAACACTCTTCTTCTCAGCAGCAGCTCTTTACAGAGCAACAGGCGATGAAACTTATAACACAAAAGCTAAAGCAATGGCAAGCGGCGGTAATTACACATCAATGGGTGGTCAAAACCAAGGCGGCTTCGGTAACTTCGCTTACTACTTAGCATATGCTAAAGACGGTCTTGCAAGTGCTGATGCAACAACTGCAACTAAATGCTTGAATAATGTTATAGGTTCAGCAACAAAGAATAATAAAGAAGTTAAAGATTGTTCACTCGATGTTCTTGATAGTTCATTCGCGGCGTGGGGTTCAAATGGTGTAATGTCAACAAGTTTGAAGACTAATGCATTTGCAGCAGCAGTTTCAAATTATTCAGGTGATACTACTGATTATGTAACAGCAGACCGTTTGTGCATAGGATTCTTGATGGGTAAAAACCCATTAGGCTATTGCTTCTTACCGGGTATGCAACTTGGTAAAGCATCAGGCGATTATAAAGTAACAGAGCATCCTCACCATTATCCATCTGTTTTGATTCAACCGAGCGGACACCCTTGTACACCAGGTATTTTGGCAGAGGGTTATTCAACACAATCTGCAGCAGCAGGTAAAAATAAAGCAACTGACTCTGGTAGATTCAGATATCGTGATGAAGATGCTGACTATGTAACAAACGAAATTGTTGTTTACGGTAACTCTGCATTTGTATTCTCAATTGCAGCGGTAGTTCAACAAGATATGGACTTAAATAAATAAGTTTGATTGTTAAAAATAGGGTTGGTTTTACAACCAGCCCTATTTATTTTTAAGAGGTGGATTTTATGAGCGAAATTATTATTCCTGAAAATTATTCAAAAGAAGTTAATCAAGAAATTGCAGTAAACCAAATTGCTTACGGCGTTAACGATAAAAAAATTGCTATTTTAAAAGGCGATTTTGAGGGTATTTGCTATCTTTGCGATGCAAATACTAACAAAGCCGTTTTTGAAACAAAATTGAGTTTAAATAAGTTTGATTCAACCAATTTAGTTTATGTAAAACATTTTGATTTTTCAGAGTTTAAGCAAACAGGTAAATACTATATTGCAACTGAAAAAGGTGTTTCATATCCTTTTGAAATCAGCGATAAGCCTTATGAAGAAGTTACAAAGGCTATGATTAAAGCACTTTATTTTCAGCGTTGCGGAATGGCTTTGGAAGAAAAATATGCAGGCGAATATAAACACGGCGAGTGCCACAATTTTCCTGCGTTTGATGTAACCGATCCTACAAGAGTTTTTGAAGATGTTTCTGGCGGTTGGCATGATGCAGGCGACTATGGTAAATATATTACTCCTGCAAACCAAACTGTTTTTAATATGATGTATGCTTATGAGCTTTTTAATAAGGGCGTTGATTTTGATTTAAACATTCCTGAAAGCGAAAATGAAGTGCCTGATATTCTTAATGAGGCAAAATATGAGCTTGACTGGATGTTGAAAATGCAAGATGATAACGGTGGCGTTCATCATAAAGTTTCTACCTCTGTTTTTGCGGGCAATGTTATGCCGGACGATGATAAATTAGAAAACGATTTCAACTTTAATGAAAAATCAGAAGAATATTTAAAACAACACCCTGAAATTGATGAGGAATTTTTAAAAACTCATCAAGTTATGAGCCAGATTTCGCTTACAGCAACAGGCGGTTTTGCCGCTGCAATGGCAATTGCCGCAAGAGTTTATAAAAAATTCTATCCTGATTTTGCCAATAAATGTCTTGAAGCTGCAAAGCGTGCTTTTGATTTTGCTTATGAAAACAAAGACGGCGGCAAAAAATGGGAGTTTAATAACATTTATCCTGTTGGAACAGGTGTTTATGGCGATAGTTGTTGGTATGATGAAATTTATTGGGGCGCTGCTGAACTTTTCAGAACAACAGGCGATAAAATTTACGAGCAAAAATTTGCTGAGTTGTTTAAAGAAAAGTTTTCAAAAACTTTATTCGGCGCTTATCATCAAGGCGGTCACGGCTCTTTTGCATACTGTCTTTGTGAAAACGCTGATAAGCAGTTGAAAGCAAAAGTTTTAAATGAGATTATAAAAGGTGCAGAAAATGCGCTTACAATTTACAATAGAAACGCTTATTTGAATTGCTTGCACGATGGCGTAAACTCTAATGAAAATGATTACTATTGGGGTTCAAATGCAGGTCTTACAAATAAGCTCGGCAATATGATTTCGGCGGCATATCTTACAAAAACTGATAAGTATGATAACGCTATTAGAGATAGTATTTCCTACATTTTTGGTAGAAACTATATCTCGCAATGCTATGTTACAGGCTTTGGCACAAAAAGCACTAAAAATCCACATCATCGCCCATCAATGTTTGACGGTGTTGATGAGCCTGTTCCAGGTCTTGTTGCAGGCGGTCCGAACGACAGAAAATGGGAAAGACCGAGAAAACAAGACGGCGTTAAACAAACTGAGGGCATTGATTGGGAAAATATGCCTCCTGCAGGTTGCTATATTGACTGGGAGTGGAACTGGACTACCAATGAAATCACAATTTATTGGAATTCATCTTGTTTCTATGTAACAGCATATCTTAATTCAAAATAATAAAAAGGCGGAGTATTCTCCGCTTTTTTTGCTTTAAATTCTTGTTGAAATAATGGCTTTTTTATAGTAAAATAAAAAGAAAAAGGATTTTTTAATATGACAGAAAAACAATTGGATTTGTTGCTGAAAGGTGTTCAAAAACCAGGTCGCTATACAGGTGGCGAATATAATCAGGTTGTTAAAGATAAGGAAAAGGTAGATGTTCGTTTTGCTTTTTGCTTTCCTGATACTTATGAAATAGGTATGTCGCACCTTGGTATAAAAATACTTTATTCGCTTTTAAACTCGGTTGAGGGCGTTTGGTGTGAGCGTGCTTTTGCACCGCTTCCTGATATGGAAGAGAATATGAAAAAAGCAGGCATTGGCGTTTGGGGACTTGAAAGCTTAGATGAATTAAAGTGTTTTGATGTAATCGGCTTTACCTTGCAATATGAAATGTGTTATACAACAATGCTTCATATGCTGAAAATTTCTGATATTCCGCTTTTATCAAGCGAGAGAAAAGGGCTTGAAAATTTAGTTGTTGCAGGTGGCCCTTGCACTTGCAATTTAGAGCCTGTTGCCGATTTTATCGACCTTGCTTTTTTAGGTGATGGCGAAGATTCGATGATTGAGTTTATCAATCTTTATAAAGATTACAAGAAAAAAGGTGCTTCAAAGCAAGATTTTTTGCAAGCAGCGGCAAAAATAAATGGTGTTTATATTCCTTCGTTTTATGATGTTTCTTATAACGATGACGGTACAGTAAAAGAGGTTAAACCTAATTGCGATGCGCCAGAAAAACCGCAAAAAGCAATTGTGCAGGACCTTGATAGTATGTTTTTCCCTGAAACTTTTGTAGTGCCGTATATCAACACAGTTTTTGATAGAGCAACTGCCGAGGTTTTCAGGGGTTGTATTCGTGGTTGCAGATTTTGTCAGGCGGGTATGATGACTCGCCCTGTAAGAGAAAAAAGCCCGCAAGTAGTATCCGACCAAGCAAAATCACTTTGCGACTCAACAGGGTATGATGAGTTGTCGCTTTGCTCACTTTCAACAAGTGATTATACTAAAATTGAAGAATTGCTTTGCGATTTGCTCGATTGGACCGAAAAAGATAAGGTTAACATTTCTTTACCGTCAATGCGAATTGACGCATTTTCACCAGAATTGCTTGAAAAGGTTTCAAAGGTAAGAAAGTCAGGCTTGACCTTTGCGCCTGAGGCTGGCTCACAAAGAATGAGAAATGTTATTAACAAAAATTTAGATGAAGATGTGATTTTAGACTCTTGTAAAATCGCTTTTGAGGGCGGTCATACCGCAGTAAAACTCTACTTTATGCTCGGTCTTCCTACCGAAACTATGGAAGATATTGAAGCTATCGGCGAATTGGCACAAAAAATAGTTGATTTATTCTATGAAATGCCGAATAAGCCGAAAGGCAAGGGAGTTCAAGTTTCTATTTCTCTTGCAACTTTTGTGCCAAAACCGCATACACCGTTCCAGTGGTTCGGTCAAAACGAGTTAGAGCTTGTTCGCAAAAAACAACAGCATTTGGTTGAGCATTTAACAACTAAAAAAATTCAAGTTTCCTGGCACGAAAGCAAAACCTCGCTTTTAGAAGCAGTTTTAGCAAGAGGCGATAGAAAGTTAAACAAGGTTATGCTAAAACTTGCCGAATCTAACTGCAATTTTGACGCTTGGGACGAATATCTCGATTTTGAAAAATGGGAAAAAGCGTTTGAAGAATGCGGTTTAAGTATGGAATTTTACGCAAACAGACAGCGTGAATTTGACGAAGTTTTGCCTTGGGACCACCTCGATTACGGCGTTACAAAGGAATTCTTAATTCGTGAAATGAAAAAGGCAGAAAAGGCAGAAGTAACTAAGAATTGCCGTGAAAAATGTGCTGGTTGCGGTGCTAACAAAATGCTCGAAAGGGGAACCGATTGTGCGAAATGTAAGGTTAATTTATAAAAAGCAGGGCAGAGCAAAATATATTTCTCACCTTGATATGAACCGCTTGATGCTAAGGGTAATTAAGCGTGCAAATTTGCCTGTTTGGTTTACAGAAGGCTTTAATCCTCACGCATTTATCACCTTTGCGCTGCCTTTGTCGTTAGGCTTTATAAGCGAATATGACATTTGCGATTTTAGAATTGTTGATGATAATTTTTCTAATCAAGATGTAAAAGAAGCATTAGAAAAATGTATGCCTGAGGGTATTGAAGTGGTTGACATAATCGAACCGCTTATGAAGGTTAAAGAGCTATGTTTCGCACAATTTGAACTTCAAATTGAGTGTGATGAAAACGCAAAAAAAACACTAATTGAGTTTTTAAATAAAGATGAAATTATCGTTGAAAAAATGACAAAAAAGAAGCAAATTAAAACTTTCGATGTTAAACCAAAGATTAAAAAGCTTAGTTTTGAAGAGTTAGAAAACGGTTTAAAAGTGTCGTTATTATTGCCTTGCGGCAGTGAAGATAATGTAAATCCTATGCTTATTTTTGATGAGGCTGCAAAAAATATCTCGTTTGATATTGATTTAGTAAAAAGAGGTAAGTTATACGATAAAAATATGCAGTTATTTCATTGACAAACAAGGCTGTTTGTGATAAAATAAACTTTAACGAATATAAGAAAGTTGATTACTTATGATAAAAAGTATGACAGGCTACGGCAGATGTAGCGAAACAAATGAAAATATGGAAATTACCGCTGAAATTAAAGCGGTAAATCATCGTTATTTTGACTTTTCTTCTCGTGTTCCAAGACAGTTTGGTTTTTTAGATGAAAAAATTAAGCAGTATGTTCACAGCAGAGTTAACAGAGGCAAGGTTGAAGTTTACATAACTGTAAGACTTCTCGAAAGCGAAGCAATTGCAGTTGAAGTAAATCAACCGCTTGCAAAGGCTTATGTTGACGCTTTGAATCAATTAAGTCAAGAGTATAATCTTGAAAACAAAACTCAACCTATTGATGTTGCAAGATTTCCTGATGTATTAAGCGTTAAAAAAGAAGAGCAAGATGAAGATGAAATCTTTGAGCAGGTAAAAGTAGTGCTTGAAAAAGCAGTTGACGCATTTATTGAAATGCGTGAAGTTGAGGGCGAAAAGCTTAAAAACGATGTTCTTTCAAGATGTGAAACAATTTTGAAATATGTTGATTTTATCGAGCAAAAATCGCCTGAATCGGTTAAGAATTACAGAAACCGCCTTGAAGAAAAGGTTAAAGAGCTTTTGGGCGACAAGCAGGTTGATGAGCAGCGTTTGCTTACTGAAACTGCTGTATTTGCTGATAAAATTGCGGTTGATGAAGAAACTGTAAGACTCAAAAGCCACATTTCACAGCTTAATGATATGTTGAATTCGGGTGAGGCAGTCGGCAGAAAGTTAGACTTTTTAATTCAAGAGATGAACCGTGAGGCTAATACAATCGGCTCAAAATGCTCTGAAATTGAGATTACCAAAACCGTTGTTGAAATAAAATCAGAGATTGAAAAAATAAGAGAACAAATTCAAAATATTGAATAAATCGGAGTTTTAGTTTATGAAACTAATAAATATAGGGCTTGGAAACTTAATTAATTCCGACAGAATTGTTGCGGTGCTATCGCCTGAGTCTGCACCGGCAAAAAGAATTATTACCGATGCAAAAGCTTCTAAAAGGTTGATTGATGCGTCTGGTGGCAGAAAAACAATGTCGGTTATAATTACTGATTCCGACCATGTTGTTTTGAGTTATTTAAAAAACGAAGATGTTTTGAAAAGATATAATCAAACAGGGGATTAAAGAATGAAAAGTAAAGGAACTCTATTTATTTTTTCGGCTCCGTCTGGTGCAGGTAAGGATACTGTTTTAGCCGAAGTTTTAAAACAAAATGACAATTTAAAATTATCAATTTCAACTATTACTCGTGAAATGCGAGAAGGTGAAGTTGAGGGTGAAAAGTATAATTTCATAAGCAAAGAAGAATTTGAAAAAATGCTTGTTAATAAAGAGCTTTTAGAGTTTAATGAGTATTGTGGAAATTATTACGGAACACCAAAAGCACCCGTTGAAAAATGGTTGAACGATGGCTATGATGTTATTTTGGAAATTGATGTAAACGGTGCTTTTAAGGTAAAAAGCAAAATGCCTGATGCGGTTATGATTTTTATGCTTCCGCCGTCAGTCGAAGCTTTAAAACACCGCCTTGAAAAGCGTGGAACCGAAAGTCAAGAGGTAGTTGAAAAACGCTTAAAACAAGCGAAAAAAGAAATCGAATTTGCAAGTGAATATGACTATATTTTTGTAAATGATGATTTAGATGACGCTGTTTTTGATTTAATAGCAATTATAAGAGCAAATGCTCTTTTAAATGAAAATATGCAAGAACATTTAGGAAAGGTGATAGATGATGCTAAATCCTGTAATTGGTAAACTTATTAATGCTTACGATAGTCGTTATCAGTTGGTAACTGATATTGCGAAAGTAGCAAGAAGAATTTCCGAAAAAGCGGATGAAGAAGGCAAAATGTTGGTTGAAAAACCTGTAAACATCGCAATGGATGAAATTTACGCAAGAATTAATGGCTAATTTTGGTTTTATTAAAAAAGTCAGGATTTTTTAATCCTGGCTTTAATGCTTTAAAAAGGAGTTGAGTATTTGATGAATAAACATTTAATTGCAAGCGTATTTGTTGAAAAAACTACGCTTCAATTTGACAAGAAATTTTCATATTCAATTCCTTTTGATTTTGCTGATAAAGTGTTTGTCGGTCAGCGTGTTTTAGTGCCTTTTGGCAATGGCAATAAAAAAAGGCAGGGCGTTATTACAGAGATTAATTCAACTGAAAACAGAGATGAAAAGTTAAAGCCTATCTTTGAATTAGTTGATGAAAAACCGCTTGTTACCGATGAAATGATGAAATTAGCAAGCTTCATTTCCGATAGAACCTTTTGCACCTTTTACGAGGGACTTCGCCCTATGATACCAATAGGCGTTAATGTAAAAGTGGTAACTTCTTATGTTTTGAAAAAGGATTATGCCGATATTGAGCTTGAAGAATTATCGGAAGATGAAAAAATTATTGTAAATTGCCTTGCAAATGCAAAAGGCGAGGTTAAAGAGAAAAAATTATTAGAGATTTTAGGTTTAAATTCTAATAAAATTTTTGAAAAATTAATCAAAAATGAAATAATAGAAACTAAGGAAAATTCTGTAAGGCGAGTAGGCGACAAATCGCTTAAAATGGTAAAACTTTTTGATGATTTTGATGAAAATGACCTTGCAAAATTTACCTTAAAGCAACAAACAGTTGTAAACTTTTTGCTTGAATGTGGCTCGGCTTCAATTAAGGAAATCGCCTATTTTACAGGCGTTTCGCCGACAACTGTCAACGCAATGATAAAGCAAGAAAAGTTAGATACCTTTGAAGCCGAGGTGCTTCGTTCGCCGTATGAGTTTAATGATAAAGGCGAAATGAGCGAAATCGTTTTAAGCGATGAACAGCAAACGGCTTTTGATAAAATCAAGGCTGATATGAACGAGCAAGAGGGCAAAACAGGGCTTCTTTTTGGCGTTACAGGCTCAGGCAAAACACAGGTGTTTTTAAAGGCGATTGATGAGTGCTTGCAAAATGGCAAAAACGCAATCGTTATGGTACCTGAAATCGCTTTAACTCCGCAAACTATGAGCATTTTCAGCCGCCGCTACGGCAAAAAAAT
>CACZIY010000024.1 GCA_902781345.1 Oscillospiraceae bacterium
AAAGGTTCTGCCGATATATTTATTTTTAATAAAACCAATTCCGTAAGGAATACCTGACTGTCTTGAATAACCGATTGCCGCATCAATACCCGAATCAGGCACACCGATAACAACATCGGCTTGAACAGGGTGTTCAAGTGCTAAACAACTACCTGCCTTAATTCTCGCTTCATGAACAGAAATCCCCTCTATTTTTGAGTCAGGACGAGCAAAATAAAGATATTCAAAAATACAAATTGTAGGGTCAACCTTTTTGCAATGGTCAGTTATTGAACGAACGCCGTTTTTATCAAAAACAACAATTTCGCCAGGCTCAACATCACGAATATATTTTGCACCGACTGAATCAAGTGCGCAAGATTCTGAAGCTACAACATAAGAGCCGTCTTCGGTCTGACCGTACATAAGCGGTCTGAAACCGTTTTCATCACGAACAGCAATCAATTTTGACGGCGACATAACTACTAACGAATAAGCGCCTTTGATTTTGTTCATTGCTCTGTTAACCGCTTCTTCGATAGACGGAGCGCCAATTCTTTCCTTTGTAACTATGTAAGAAATAACTTCGGTATCACTTGTTGAATAGAAAATTGAGCCTTCATTTTCAAGCTGTTCTCTAAGCTCGAAAGAGTTTACCAAGTTACCGTTGTGAGCTAATGCCATTCTACCTTTACTGTGGTTTACAACAATAGGTTGAGCATTAAGTCTGCCGTTAGTACCTGTTGTACCGTATCTAACATGGCCTACTGCCATATTACCTTGACCTAAGCCCTCTAATTTTTCGTGTGTGAAAACATCATTTACAAGACCTACTTCTTTGTAGTAGTTGAAAAGTCCGTCATCATTAACAACAATACCGCAGCTTTCCTGTCCTCTGTGTTGTAATGCGTATAATCCGTAATATGTGCTTAACGCTACATCGCATTTTTCATTTGCGAATATACCGAAAACACCACATTCTTCTCTTAAATTACTCAAAATAAAACCTCACTAAAAATTATTCACCGAAAACTCTTTTCATCATTTCTTTGTAAGCGTCTTCAACGCCGCCCATATCTCTGCGGAAACGGTCTTTATCTAATTTTTCATTAGTATCTTTATCCCAGAAACGACAAGTATCAGGAGAAATTTCATCAGCCAAAACGATTTCGCCGTCAGCGGTTCTGCCGAATTCCAATTTAAAGTCAACTAATTTTACGCCAAGTCCCAAGAAATAATCTTTTAAAACAGCGTTTACTTTAAATGCCATTGCTTTGATTTGTTCGATTTCTTCTTTTGTAGCAAGCTTTAAAGCAACTGCGTGGTATGAGTTGATAAGCGGGTCGTGTAAATCATCATTTTTGTAAGAAAATTCGATTGTAGGCTCTGCAAATACAATACCCTCTTCAACACCGTAATTTCTTGCAAAAGAACCTGCTGAAATATTTCTGATAATAACCTCAAGTGGAACAATTTCAACTTTTTTAACAACAGTTTCTCTGTCGCTTAATTCTTCGATAAAGTGTGTTTTAACACCTTGTTTTTCAAGAATTTGCATAAGGAAGTTAGACATTTTGTTGTTTACAACGCCTTTGCCTACGATTGTGCCTTTTTTAGCACCGTCAAAAGCGGTAGCGTCATCTTTGTAAGAAACTATAACTGCATTTTTGTCGTCTGTAGCAAAAACTTTTTTTGCTTTGCCTTCGTAAAGTTGTTCTCTTTTTTCCATTTTAAATTATTCCTTTCATTTTGTAATTTAGAGTTTTTCTATAACAGTTTTGTCTTTTTCCAAAACTTTGTTTGCGTCATCAATTCTTTTTTGTTGAAGTTTTTGAGCGAGTGCCTCATCTTCAACCGCTATAATTTGCGCAGATAATAAAGCGGCATTGACTCCTCCATTAATCGCAACAGTAGCAACCGGAATTCCGGAAGGCATTTGAACTGTTGAAAGTAATGCATCAATGCCGTCTAAATTTGTAGATTTACATGGTATGCCTATAACAGGTAAAGTTGTGTTAGCTGCAATTGCTCCTGCTAAATGAGCCGCCATACCTGCGGCTGCAATAATAACGCCGAAACCATTTTTTCTTGCATTCTTTGAAAACTCAGCAGCTTGTACCGGTGTTCTGTGAGCAGAATAGATGTGTACCTCAAACGGTATATCTAAACTTTTTAAAGTGTCGGTTGCCTTTTTGATAATAGGCAAGTCGCTGTCGCTACCCATAATTATTCCGACTTTTTTCATAGTTTTGTACCTCCTTATCAAAACCAAAAAAGGCGCACTCAACCTGTCATAAATTTGTGTTGAGTGTGCCCAGACGGTCGGCTTAAAAGTTATTATGATTTTTCTTACTCCTTTGCGGTGAACTCCGCATTAATCCGTCAGTTATAAGAAAAATATTTTACTCTATTATTTTATCACAAATTGAAAAAAAGTCAATCATTTATAGGCTAAATTCATAATTTTGATATAATACTTGTAAATCCTCGAAAAATAATATATAATATTTAGTAAATATACATAAAACACAAACAAAAGAAGTGATGAAATGAGCATTCTAAACTGCCCTGTTTGTAACAAAACTTTAAGTTTAGACGAAAAATCTTATAAATGCAGCAATAATCATTGCTTTGATTTGTCTAAATTCGGCGTGCTTAATTTGTCGCTTAATAACAAATCTTCTAAAAAGCGACACGGCGATGACAAGGCTATGGTAATAGCTCGAAAAGAGTTTTTGGAAAAAGGCTATTATGACCCGATAAAAGCTGATGTGATTTCGCTTTGCAAAAAGCATTGTAAAAACGCAAAATCTTTTATAGATGCCGGTTGCGGCGAAGGGTATTATACTGCCGATGTTGTGAGTGTTTTAAAGCCGGAAGAAGTTTACGGCGTTGATTTATCAAAAGAGGCTTTAAGATATTTTAAAAAGCGAATTTTAGGTACTTTGCCGATTGTTGCAAGTATTTTTAAAATGCCTTTTGAAAACGCTTCTACTGATTTAGTTTTAAGTATGTTTGCACCTGCCGCTTATGATGAATTTTTAAGGGTACTAAAAAAAGACGGTATTTTTATCAAAACAAAGGTGTTGAAAAATCATCTAATTGAACTAAAACAAGCGGTTTATGATAACCCTTATTACAATGATGATGAGCCTGATGAAATAGACGGTTTTGAAAAAATTGATGAAATAATAACCGATTACAAAACCGATATTTTGGGTGATGATATTAAAAAACTGTTTTTAATGACACCTTATTACTATAAAACCAGCAAAACGGACCAGAAAAAATTGGATTTTATTGAAAAACTTAATGTTAATATCAGCGTTAAAACGGTTGTTTACAAAAAAGTGTAAACATTTTAACAAAGAATTGGTTAGTTGTTAAAAAAATGTTCATCAAAAATTTTTTTAGCGATTTATAATTAAATTAACAAAAATAATGGAGGAATAAAAAAATGGCAACTATGAGAGTAATGGTCGTTGATGACGACAATAACATTTGTGAATATTTGAGGCTTTACCTTGAAAAAGAGGGCTACGTAGTAGAGATTTTCCACGACGGAAAAAGTGCGGTTGACGCTTTTTCAAAGTATGACCCTACTATCGTTTTGCTTGATGTTATGATGCCGAATATGGACGGCTGGCAGGTATGCCGTGAACTTAGAAAGCAAAGCCAAGTGCCGATTATTATGCTGACAGCAAAGGGCGAAACCTTTGATAAGGTTTTAGGTCTTGAACTCGGTGCTGACGACTATGTTGTAAAACCTTTTGAAGCAAAAGAGGTAATTGCTCGAATTAAAGCAATTCTTCGCCGCAGCGGTTACGCTGATAATGAAAGCGTTAAAAAGGTTGAATTTGAAAAGCTTACTATCAACCTTACAAACTATGAAATGATAGTTAACGGAAAGGCTATTGATACACCGCCAAAGGAATTAGAACTTATTTATCATTTAGCTTCAAATCCAAACAAGGTTTACACTCGAGACCAATTGCTTGACGAGGTTTGGGGATTTGACTATTACGGCGATTCAAGAACAGTTGATGTTCATGTTAAAAGATTAAGAGAAAAATTAGAGGGCGTAAGCGACAAATGGGCTTTAAAAACCGTTTGGGGCGTAGGCTATAAATTTGAAACTAAATAAAGGTGAAAACAATGCGAAAAAGCATATTTATTAGATATTTCACCACTGTTGCTATAATAGTTTTTTTGAGTTTTACTTTCTTTTCGGGAATACTTATAATGAATTCTCAAAGGCAATGGGTAAATGATAAAAATAAGCTTTTGTCGAAAAATGCTGAAATTGCTGCAAAACTGATTTCAAGCGATTATACAGGGCAAAGCTACAGAACTATCGGCGCTATCAGCGATATAATTGATGCAACAATTTTTACTGTTGATGAAAACGGAAATTGCGGTTTTTCGGCAGGTGAAGATGCGCCAAGCTATGGCAGCAGTGTTGATAAATCCATACTTAAAAAAACATTCAAAGGCAAATACACCGAAACAGGCAAGCTTTCTTCCTTGCTAAAAAATAAATGCTTTGTTGTCGGCGTGCCGATTGAGCAAGACGGCGTAACTCAAGGCGCAGTTTTTGCTGTAGTTCCTATGAAAGAGGCTGATTTATATACCCTTTCAACGCTTAAAACCGTGTTGCTTTGTGCTGTTGTCGTAATGATAATTGCATTTATTGCGACCTATTTTGCTTCGGCTCAAATGACAAAACCGCTCAGAGATATGGCACAGGTTGTCAAAAAAATTGAAAGTGGTGATTTCTCGGCGAAAGTGCCGGTTAAAACTCGTGATGAAATAGGGCTTTTGGCTGAAGCTATAAACAAAATGACCGTTTCGGTCGGTGCCTTAGAAGAAATGCGAAGTAGTTTTATTTCGAGTGTTTCGCACGAACTTAAAACGCCTATGCAAACAATTTCGGGCTTTGTTGACGGCATTTTAGATGGCACAATTGAAAAGCAGGAACAAGAAAAATATTTAAGAATTGTTTCTGATGAAACAAAACGTCTTGCAAGGCTTGTAAATTCAATGCTACAGCTTTCACGCTTGCAAAGCGAAAAAATGAAATTAAATAAAACTACATTTAATTTTTCCGATATGGTTATCAGCGTTTTTCTCTCATTTGAAAGACAGGTTGAAGATAAAAGAATCGAAATTGTCGGGCTTGATTTGTTAAAGCCTATCAGCATAACCGCTGACAGAGATTTAATTTATCAAGTAATCTACAATTTAACCGAAAACGCAATAAAATTCACGCCAGAAGGTGGCGAAATTTCGGTTAAATGCGAATGTGAAAAGCAAACTGTAAAATTCTCTATCAAAAACTCTGGCGAGGGACTTTCAAAATGTGAAATGTCGAAAATTTTTGATAGATTTTATAAAACCGACCGTTCGAGAAGTAAGGACAAAACGGGTATGGGCTTTGGCCTTTACATTGTAAAAACAATTGTTTCACTTCACGGTGGAAAAATCAGTGTAGGCAGTGTTTTAAACGAATACACACAATTTGAGGTAGTTTTACCTGACAAAGAAATCGTAGCGGAAATAGATAACCGCCATTAAAAAATATAGGAGAAGTTTTTATGAACGAAGAATTTAACAATAATCAAAATGAAGAGCCAAAGGAGCCTGTAGAGGAGCCAAAAGAGCCAGAAACCGAGGTAGAACCCGAAGTAGAAATTAATGAAGAGCCTCAAAATGATGAAAGCAATGATTATGAGCAACAAAATAATCCATTTCATCAGGAGCAAAAGCATTATATGCCGAACGGTTTTTATACTACAAGCTTTAAAAAGGCTAAAAGGGGTGGCAGTAACGGTTTAAAAATCTTTATTGCAATTCTTATTGCCGCAATTGTTTTTTCGGCAGGCACAGTAGCAGGAAGACTTGTTGATTTTAATTCGATTACACAATTGAATTCTTCCGAGCAATCCGAAGGCACTTTGAAATATAACGGTGAAGATATTGATGTAGATGAAGGCGAAGCCAAAAAATCTGATGAAATTAAACCAGACGCAAACGGCAAATATTCTTCCGAACAGGTTGCAAAATTAGTTGGCGAATCGGTTGTAAATATTCAGGTTTATTCTACTACCGATTCTTCTTCGGGCGCAACTGCATCAGGCGTTATTTTGAATAATAAAGGTTATATTATTACAAACGACCACATTTATTCCGAAGTTAAAAACGCAAAATTTATTGTTAATTTTACAAACGGTAAAAGCTACAAAGCATCTTATGTAGCAGGCGACAAACGAAGCGATATTGCGGTTATTAAACTCGACAGCGTTCCGAAAAATATTAAACCTGCAACATTTATTAAAGATTCTTCTAAGCTTAATGTTGGTGAAGATGTTATCGCAATCGGCAGTCCTGGCGGACTTTCAGGCTCAGTTACAAAGGGTATTGTTTCGTACCCGTCAAGAAGAATTAACTCGACTTCTACCGATGCAAACGGTGTTTCTTCGTCATACTCAATGCGTGTAATTCAAACTGATGTTGCACTAAATCCTGGTAACTCGGGCGGAGCGCTTGTAAATATGTACGGACAGGTTGTAGGTATTTCTTCTTCAAAAATTTCTGCAACAGGTTACGAGGGACTTTGCTTTGCAATCCCGTCAAACGATGCTATTAAATATGCAAAAAGTCTTGCTAAAAATGGTAAAGTTGTAGGCAGGGCAAAGCTTGGTATAACTTATAAGGAAATATCTTCGGCAGCTTCACTTGTTAACGGTTTGCCGACAGGACTTCGTGTTCAGGAAATCAACAGCCAAAGCGAGCTTTCTAACAAAGGCTTGACAGTTGGCGAAAACGGTGATATTATTACTGAAATCAACGGTAAAAAAATCACCGCCAGCTCAGTAGCACTTGATATTATTGACGACAGTAACGCAGGCGATACTGTAACATTAAAGGTTTATTCTGTAAGTACAAAGAAAACCAATACTTATAAAATAAAACTTCTTGAGGATACTTCAAATACAAGCTATTCTAACGAAATTCCACATTCGACCACCGCACCGAATAATTACTATTACTACGGTGGCGATGATAATGATAATCAAAATCCATTTTCATTTGGGGACTAATTTTTAAAAGGGGCAAAAGGTAAAATGTTTAATGTAGAAAAGGTAACGCAAAATTGTGTAAATTGGATTAAAGAATTTTTTGAAGAAAACGGCAAAGGCTGTAACGCAATTGTTGGTATTTCTGGCGGTAAGGACAGCTCTGTAACCGCAGCGCTTTGCGTAAGGGCACTCGGAAAAGAAAGAGTTATCGGTGTTTTAATGCCTTGCGGCGAGCAGTCGGACATTTCTTTTTCACGACTTTTAGTAGAGCATTTAGGTGTAACAAATTACACAATCAATATCAAAGAAGCGGTTGAGGGCGTTAAAAATTCAATGCCGAAAGATTTTGAACTTACCACTCAAACCTTGACAAATCTTCCTGCAAGAATTAGAATGGCAACGCTTTATGCGGTTGCTCAAAGCAACAACGGCAGAGTGGCA
This sequence comes from Oscillospiraceae bacterium, assembly GCA_902781345.1. Classification (GTDB taxonomy): domain Bacteria; phylum Bacillota; class Clostridia; order Oscillospirales; family Acutalibacteraceae; genus RUG11462. Next base: position 7,500 of record CACZIY010000024.1, read on the forward strand.
AACACCTGCAATCTTTCAGAAGATTATGTCGGTTATGCAACCCGTTACGGCGATGGCGCAGGCGACTTTAGCCCGCTTGCAAATCTTACAGTAGCCGAAGTAAAACAAATCGGCAGATACTTAGGCTTGCCTGAAGAATTGATTGAAAAACCGCCGATTGACGGACTTAGCGGTAAAACCGATGAAGACAATTTGGGCTTTACTTATGCCGTTCTCGATAAGTATATAAGAGAAGGCGAAATTGATGATGAAAACACAAAAAATCGCATTGATTATTTACACAAAATAAACCTTTTCAAGCTTCAATTAATCCCATCTTTTAACCCAGGTATCAAAAAGGCGGTAGACTAAAAATAAAATTAATAAAACGGCGAGAATTTACTCGCCGTTTTTTCGTTAATATTTACATTTTTGTTATATTTGTTGCGAAAAAGATGATGATATGGTATAATTTATTTAACTATAATTCACGAAAGGTGTTTATTATGGCTGATATTGAAAAACTTTGTTTTGGTTGTATGAGAGAAAAACCTGATTTTTCGCCAGAATGCCCTCATTGCAAATTTGACGAAACAAAGGGTAATGACCCTCAGGCTTTGCCGATTAAATCGGTTTTGCAAAAAAGATATTATGTAGGCAAAACTTTTAATGTTAACGGAGAAGGCTTTACCTATATAGGTTATGACTCTTTAAAAGACTGTCCTGTCAGAATAAGAGAGTATTTTCCTGACGGTATGGCGCAACGCATTAACACATTGGTTAAACCGCTTGCACAATACGGTTTTGCATTTGAAAATTACAGACTTGAGTTTAATTCACTTGCAAAAAATCTTTCAAGAATGAACGGATTTTCGGGATTGCTTAATATTCTTGATATTTTTGAAGAAAATGGCACTTCATACTATGTTACAGAATATGTTGAGGCAATAACGCTTCGGGACTTTTTGTTAAGAAACGGCGGTATTTTAAACTTTGAGCAAATAAGACCTTTAATTATGCCGTTGCTTTCTACTATTTCTTCGCTTCATTCGGTAGATATTATTCATAGGGGCATTTCGCCTGATACCATACTTGTTGGTAAAGACGGAAAATTAAGATTAACCGAATTTTGCATTAAAGAAGCAAGAACCGCAAGGGGCGAATTTAAGGCAAATTTGCACAAAGGTTATGCTGCGATTGAGCAATACGGATTTGACGGTGAGCAAGGCCCTTGGACTGATGTTTATGCTATAGGCGCGTTAGTTTACAGAATGTTGGTCGGCAACCCGCCTCCTGAAGCTACGGTGCGAGTTACGGAGGATAAAATGACAATTCCTGCCGATGTTGCAAGAAGTCTTTCGGGCAGTGCTCTTTCAGCTCTGGCAAACTCGCTTGAAATTATGCCTGATGAGCGAACAGGCTCGGTTGAAGAATTCCGTGCCGACATTTTAAGCACGCCGAAGCTTAGTCCAAAATACAACAATAAAACGGGCGAGGTTAAAGCGGTTGCAAGCAAGCAATACAAAAGAAAAATTATAATTATTTCTGTTTGTGCTGTTCTTGCAAGTCTTGCAATAATAGCGGCAATTTTGTTTGCTTTTTATGCAAGTGATGACAAGGAAGACGACAATGATAATGTAGCTTCAACTACAGCAGTTCAAACCCCGTCAATTGACACGGGTGATAATGTTACAAAGGTGCAAAATTATGTCGGCTTGAAGATTAGTGATTTGTTGTCTGATTCAAAGTATCTTAAAGAGCGTGCCAGACTCAATTTTGATGTAAAATCAAAGAAATATGATACTTCGCCAAAAGGCACAATCCTTTCGCAGTCGCCAAAAGCAGGCACAAAAATCAAAAAGAACCAGACAGTAACTTTTGTTGTAAGCTTAGGACCGAGAAACTTCTCAATGCCTAATGTTGTGGGGCTTTCAAAGCAAGAGGCGTTGATAAAGCTTTTAGAAGCAGGTTTTTCTGTTGAAAACATTACATTTGGTGAAAAATTGCTTCCGAACGCTCCGCCTGATGCGGTTTCTGATGTTTCGCCGAGTGCTGGTACTACTGTAACAGGTGATGAAAAAGTAACGGTTAATGTTAATACTTATGTTACTACAACCACTACAACCACCACTACAGCGGCAACAACTACCACAACTACAACTAAAAAAACCACAACAATCAAAACTACCACAATTCCTGATGAGGAACTTGACAACGATTAAAATTTAGGAGAATTATTATGAACACAATTAAAAAAGTAATTTCAATAGTATTCGCATTAGTATTTACGCTTTCGCTTGCAAGTTGTACTTATGAGTATAACGCTGTTATCAGAGAAGACGGCAAAGCAGAAGTGTTTGTAAAAATGTTAATTCCTGAAAATGAAATTGATAATTTCTATACAATTCTTGATGCAGGCAGTGCAGGATTAACAGAAATTGATGGTTTACCTGCTACAAAAAAAGAGTTTATTGCTCAATCCGATAAAAACAATTTAACTGAAACTATAGACGGCGTAAAATACTATGCTTATAAAGATAAAAAGCAGACCGTAAAACTTTCAGAACATGCTGAAAGCATGGCATTGCTCGGTGCAGCCGATGTTAAAAAGACTGATTTATGGGTTTACTCTTTCGGTCAGAATTCATCTGAATTTAAAAGCATTGAATCTACACTTTCATTAGCAAATCTCACAGGTCTTGACCCACGATTTGAATATACAATTAAAATGCCTTATAAAATTGCTAAAACCAACGCAAAGCAACTTGATGATTACACAGTTAATTTTTCGTATGAGCAAAAAATAGTTTATGTTACAACTGAAAAATCAACTGCTGATTGGACTAAGGCAGAAAATATTGAAAATGAAGTTATCAAATTAGCAAAAGCAGCGCTTAAACCTGAAAAAGTAGATGGACTTACAATTGCTTATAACAATAAAAAGTCTATTAGCGTTAGTTGGATGCCAATAGGCGGCTTTGCAAAATATGAGGTACAACGCAAAGTCGGCAGCGGTAAATGGGCTACTGTTAAAAAGACTTTAAGCGATATTTATGTAGATAAAGATGTAAAGGTTGGCAAAAAGTATTCTTACAGAGTCAGAAGTTATGTTGAAACCGAAGATTTTAAAGAAATCGGCGCTTTTTGCAAAGCAAAATCAATTAAATTTGCAAATTTAACCGCTAAACCTAAGTTTACAGTTAAAAAGGGTACAAAATCTGCAACAGTTAAAATCAAGAAATTTGATAAAAATGTAAAGGGTTATCAAATCCAATATTCTAACAGCAAAAAATTCAAAGGTGCTAAAAAGGTTTTAACTAAAAAAGCAACAAAAGTGATTAAGAAATTAAAATCAGGTAAAACTTACTATTTTAGAGTAAGAAAATATTGTGAATATATTGACGGCGAAAAAGTTTTCGGCAATTTCAGCGGAACAAAATCAGTTAAAATAAAATAACAATTTAAAAAGGAACGCTTCAAGCGTTCCTTTTTTGTCTTGTTTTTACTAAATTATATTCTTGCTACGCCTGAGTCCTTAGCGGTGGAAGGGTTGCAACACCTCATCCGTCAAGCGTTCGCTTGCCACCTTCTCCTCGAGGAGAAGGCTTTTAATTGCCCTCATCCGTCAAGCATTCGCTTGCCACCTTCCCCCAAGGGAAGGCATTTTTTATGCAAATTTTAATGTTTGTTGTAGGGGTCGGGTTCCTACACGACCCGTTAAAGTTTTATGAAACATCTAAAAAAGTCATTCCAAGCAATGCGAGAATCTCATCTGTAAAACTTATCTATGAGATTCTTCACTATCGTTCAGAATGACCTTATGGGTTGTTTGTGCAAAACCACCCTTTAGTCGCCTATTGGCGACAGTTTCCCTCAAGGGACACCTCAACATGCTATTGCAAAACATAAAAATAAATCAAACATCAACCCTGAGGCGAGGTAAAACCAAAAGTTTCATCACCTTTTTTTGCCGAAGAGAAAGCCAGCGGTGGCTCACCGTGCCGTCCCCTTTGGGGAAGGTGTCATCGTTAGATGACGGAAGGGGGGATTTGTTGCAGAATTTTTTCGGCGATTGCTACGCCCCCGCCCTACAAGGTGTTTATATGTTTTATCAAATAAAGGCTTCTCCTTGAGGAGAGGCTCCGCCGTAGGCGGTGGTGAGGTGTAATGAAAAACGGGTCGGGTTCTTGACCCGTCCCGCCCCGATAATTCCACTCAAACATACAAAAAAGTCATTCTAGGGAAAAGCAAAAAAATCTCATCGATGGGATTCTTGCATTTCTCGGAATGACCTTGTTTAAAACTGCGAATAAAACTACCCTTTTGATACTTCAAAAATTGTTTTGAAAATGATTTTTATGTCGTAGCCGACCGAAAGATTTTTCATATAATCTAAATTCATACCCATTTTTTTCGGTAAAATGTGGTTGATATAGCAAAGCTCAGGGTCAGGCTCGATTTCAAGCATTGACGCTTCGTCTTTAAAATAAATCGAAGCGGTACCTGTAATACCAGGCTCTAAAAGTAAAGTCGCCATCATTTCATCAGTATATTTTTCAACATAATGCGGCACTTCAGGTCTTGCGCCGACAAAGCTCATTTCGCCTTTTAAAACATTAATTAACTGTGGCAATTCATCAAACCTGAATTTGCGTAAAAAATAGCCTACGCTTGTAACTCTCGGGTCCTTTTCGCCGACAGTGATTTGTCTGCCTAATTTTTCGGCATCTGTAACCATTGTTCTGAATTTCAAAACATTAAAGCACTTGCCGTATTTACCGACACGCTGTTGTTTGAAAATAATTTTGCCTTTTGAGGTAGTCTTTACCGCAATTGCAACAACTAAAAACAACCAGCAAAAAAGCACTATCAAAATAAATGACACCAAAAAATCAAGCAGCCTTTTGAAAAAAAGGCTGACTTTTTTATGTGATAAAATATCATAATATTCTTTGACCGCATCTACTTGAAAATTATGCGGTAAATTTTCAAATTTTTTCATATTTTTTCACTCTTTTATTTATGCTTAAATGTCGGAACAAGAATTTTAACGAGCTTAAACATTTCTTCAGGAGAATCGTTTACAGCGGACTTTTCAAGCTCTTTAATTTTAGCTGACAATTCCGACTCATCATATTCTTTTGGTTTCATAATAAAGATTTTTTCATTAGGTGTTTTTGTAACATCTTCATCACGCATACTAATCTCTTCAAAGAGCTTTTCGCCAGGACGAAGACCAGTAAACACTATCTTAATATCAACCTCAGGCTCTAAACCTGAAAGCCTGATTAAATCGCAAGCAAGGTCGTAAATCTTAACAGGGTTGCCCATATTAAGCACGAAAATTTCGCCGCCCTTTGCCATTGCGCCAGCCTCTAATACCAACTGTACCGCCTCAGGAATAGTCATAAAATAACGACGCATATCAGGGTGAGTTACGGTAACAGGACCGCCATTTTCAATCTGCTTTTTAAATACAGGAACAACTGAGCCGTTTGAGCCTAATACATTACCGAATCTAACCGCTGACAAATCGGTATCAGACATAGTATCAAGCAATTGAATAGCTTGCTCGGCAATTCTTTTTGAAGCGCCCATAATGTTAGTTGGGTTAACCGCTTTATCAGTAGAAATCAAAATAAATTTCTCGCATTTATGAATAATTGCCTGCATTGCAACATTTATTGTACCACGAACATTGTTTTTTATCGCTTCCTTCGGCGAATATTCCATCATAGGAACATGCTTGTGAGCAGCAGCGTGGAATACAATTTTAATATCAAATTCTTTAAACACTTCTGTAAGGCGTGTTTCATCACGAATTGAGCCTAAACGAAGACTGAATTTACCGTTATAATCTTTTCTAAGCTCGTTTTCAATTTCAAAAAGACCGTTTTCGTGAATATCAAAAATAACCAAATGTTCACAGCCAAAGCCTAAAACCTGACGACAGATTTCAGAGCCGATTGAGCCTGCACCACCTGTTACTAAAACGGTTTTGCCTTTGACGAACTGTTGAACCGCTTTCATATTAAGATTAACCTTATCTCTGCGAAGCAATTCAACAAGGTTAATGTTTGTAATTTTTACATTTGACAAATCAACATCGTCAACATTACCGAAACGGCGAATTTTACATTTTTGATTTTTACAAGCGTCAACCGCTGACTGCAAAACCTGCTTTGAAGCGGTAGGAATTGCCACAATAACTTCATCAATATTATATTTTTTAATAGCTTCCTCTAACTTGTCCGAGCCACCGTAAACATATACACCGTGTACCTTTGTGTGAATAAGCGAAATATCATCATCAATAAACACAACAGGTTTAACATTGGTATATAAATCTCTTTTATGTTTTGCACAAAAATATGCACCAGCTTCGCCTGCACCGAAAATAAGCGTTCTAACCTGCTCGCCTGATTTTTTAACAGAAACCGAATTAACTCTTGCATGAATTTCGCTGAAAAGTCTGACAGAACTTCTGCCCGTCAGCGAGAGAATTGCCAGAATTAAAACAGCAATTAAACTGAACTGAATCTCACTTGAAGCATAAAGTTTATCAAAAAAAACAAATGTACATAAAATAATGCCGAATGTTAAAATCGCAAAAACATTTCTTAAAACTTCGTTCATTCCGAAATATTTTAATGAGCTTGTATAGTTTCCGAAAATTACATTAAGGAAAATGTAAAGAACAGATGCGATTATCATAAAAAGTATTAAGTGGTCGTAATTGCCAAACAAGGAATCATCAGGATTTGAAGAAATTCCTGTAGGGTCAATCCAGGTTAATGGGTTCCACCACAAAACTTCATTTCTTACTGAAGCATAAAAGCAAAGAAGATTGCTTACAAAAATTGTAGCAACAACAGAAATAACATCCCAAGAAACAAGGGCTATTGTTCCTGAATATTTTCTTATTCTACGAAGCAAAAATTTTCACTCCCATTTTTTCAAAATTTAAAAAACATTATTAGCAAATGTATTTTATCACAAAAAGCCGACAAAGTAAACATTTTTTATTACATTTATTTATAATTGGTGATTTTGCATAATTCGACATAATATTTTTTGCGCCAAAAATTCTACATAGAGTATTAACATTTTCAACATAGTTTTCAACATTTTTGTGCCGATTTTAAAGGATTTTAAGCCGAAAGTTTAAATAATTACAGTTTTATGTAAACCAAAATGTTAGGGTGTTGAAATTACATAATCGTTATTTTTATCAAAAAAGTGATAAAATATACAATTTGTATAATGGCTTTTTATTGTTGAATTTTGTAGGGAAATGAAGTAAAATGTAGATATAAATCAAAACGAGGTGAAGTATTATGACGAAAAAGCAAAAAGCGGTTGAATTAGTTAACAGACTTGAAAAAAGATACAAAGAAGCTATATGTTCACTTGTTGCCGAAAAACCGCACGAACTGCTTATTGCAACACGACTTTCGGCACAATGCACCGATGCGAGAGTAAATATTGTTACAAAGCCTCTTTTTGAAAAATACAAAAGCGTTGATGATTTTGCAAATGCCGATATTTGCGATATTGAAAATATAATTCGTTCTTGCGGACTTTACAAAACAAAGGCGAAAGACATTGTTAAAATGTGCCAGCAAATTCGTGATGATTTTGGCGGAAAAGTGCCAAATTCTATTGAAAAACTAACAACGCTTTCGGGTGTTGGCAGAAAAACCGCTAATCTAATTATGGGCGATATTTTCGGCGAGCCTGCAGTTGTTACCGATACTCATTTAATAAGAATAACAAACAGAATTGGTTTAGTTGAAACAAAAGACCCTTACAAAGTGGAAATGGCGTTAAAAAAGCTTTTGCCACCCGAAAAATCCTCAGACTTTTGTCATAGAATAGTGCATTTCGGCAGAGATGTTTGTAAAGCGCCTACTCCGAAATGCGAAGAATGTGAAATGAAAGATATTTGCAAAGAATACAAAAATAAAAACTAAATACAAACTTTTTCTTGACAAATTGTATATGTTAGATTATGATAAAAGAGTAAAATTTAATATGATAGAGGCGCGGTAAAAATAAGTAATTTTGATGTTGGGCGTTTTTTATTCAAAACGAAAGGGTTTACCGCCGAAATCAAAGTTTTTAGCCAAAAAACTTTGGTTGGGGCATTATATAATATGTAATGCACTGTCACATTAATTAATGTGGAGCGCTATCATTTTTCAAGAATTTGAGAAATCTGTAAAAGGCGTTCCGCTTTTACGGATTTTTTATTTTATTAAAGGAGAAAAAGAAAATGGCAAAATTTAAAAGATTCTTTGCTGCCGGCATAGTTGCGTTGCTTGTTTTATCAGTTTGCGCAGTATTTGTCGGAGCAGAGGGCGAAACAAAGGTTGCTGCAAAAAATGACACATCTTTCAGCGTTGCGGTTGACGGCGAAAAGACTGATTATGACCTTACAGACGGCGAGTCAGCAAGTGCTTATGTTGATTCTTATGCTGATAATCTTACAAACGATGATAGCTTTGAAAGTCATATTGAAACAGCAATCACAAAGGTTCGTGAGTCTGTAAATAATTATGCAACATTCTGGGCTTTAGTTCCTCCGTTGCTCGCAATTATTCTGGCTCTTATTACCAAAGAGGTTTACTCATCATTGTTTATCGGTATTTTATCGGGCGGTTTGATTTATTCAAACTTCAACCTTGAAACAACAATGAACCATGTTTTCAAAGACGGCTTTATTGATACCGTTGCTGATTCTTATAATATCGGTATTTTGGTATTCTTGGTATTGCTCGGTGCATTGGTTGCAATGATGAACAAAACAGGCGCTTCTGCTGCATTTGGTCGTTGGGCAGAAACTCATATTAAATCAAGAGTTGGTGCACAGTTAGCTACAATAGCACTTGGCGTACTTATTTTTGTTGATGACTATTTCAACTGCTTAACAGTGGGCTCAGTTATGCGCCCTGTTGCTGATAAAAAGAAAATTTCAAGAGCAAAGCTTTCTTACCTTATTGATGCTACAGCTGCTCCTGTTTGCATTATCGCACCAATTTCATCTTGGGCAGCAGCAGTTGCAGGCTTCGCAAAAGGCGCAGGTACTGAAAGCGGTATGTCGCTTTTCGTAAACGCAATTCCTTTCAACTTCTACGCAATTTTAACAATTGTTATGATGATTGTTTTGGCAGTTGGAAAATTTGACTACGGTCCAATGAAAAAGCATGAATTTAATGCTGAATTCAAAGGCGATATTTTCACAACAAAGAGCGTTGTTAATAAAGATGAAAACGAAGTAGTAAACGAAAAAGGCAGAGTTATTGACCTCGTTATTCCTGTAGTTTTCCTTATTATCGCTTGCGTACTCGGTATGATTTATTCAGGCGGCTTCTTTACTGCCGGTAGCGGTTATCAATATGATTTTGTAGGTGCATTTTCACAAAGTGATGCTTCTGTTGGTTTGGTTTACGGCTCATTCGTAACAATCGTTTTTGCAGTAATCTACTTCTTATGCAGAAGAGTTATTTCATTTAAAGATTGTATGGATTCTATTCCAGAAGGCTTTAAAGCAATGGTACCTGCAATTTTGATTTTGGTTTGTGCTTGGACTTTGAAAACTATGACCGACAGCATCGGTGCAAAGGTTTACATCTCACAACTTATCGAAGGTTCAGCTGCAGGATTTAGGTATTTCTTACCTGCAATTATCTTCCTTATTGCTGTAGGTCTTTCATTCTCAACAGGTACATCTTGGGGTACATTCGGTATTCTTATTCCTATCGTATTAAGCGTATTCTCAGGTTCAGATGGTACAATTACAATTATCGCAGTTTCTGCTTGTATGGCAGGTGCAGTTTGCGGCGACCACTGCTCACCGATTTCCGATACAACAATTATGGCTTCGGCAGGTGCACAATGCGACCACATAAGTCATGTATCAACTCAGTTGCCTTATGCGCTTACAGTTGCAGGAATTTCATTTGTAGGTTACATTTTTGCAGGTTTTGTTCAAAACGCCTTTATTGTACTTCCTATAATGATTGCTTTCACAGTTGCGGTTTTACTTGTTGTTAAAACTTTAACTACTAAAAAACAAAATCAAGACTAAATAATATACAATAAAAAAACGGAACGCTGAAAAAAGCGTTCCGTTTTATTTTATTTATTAAAGTCGTACCAGAATTCAACACCGTTATCATGGTTTTCAAAACCACATTCATCATGATT
>CACZIY010000025.1 GCA_902781345.1 Oscillospiraceae bacterium
GCGAATTATAACTACTGGTGGCTCTGCTCGCCCGGCAGTTTTGGTAACTTTGCGTCGTGCGTGTACGGCGGTAACGGCAACGTGCTCGCTTATGGCTACAGTGTGGTCTACGCGCTTGGTGTTCGCCCCGCTTTAAAGCTTGATTTAAGCAAGGTTGAATTTAATTCGGAAACGAAAACATTTGCAGTGCCTGCTCCTGCAGAGGACGGTCCGTTGGTAGGCACTGTTATCAAAGTCGGCGACACACTCACACTTGACGGTGACTATATTGAGTGCATGCCGGGTGTAAGTGAACAGGTAACAGATTCCTTGAAACTTGAAAGAATGGAATATGATAATTACTTTAACGGATGGGGAGCTGTCTTTGAAGAAGCGTACGCATTTTTGATTGCAGGCGACGAAACACCTGAACCCGACGGCTTCTATGTTTCCGGCGGTAACGGTACACAGAGCCATCCTTATACCTTAGCGCTCCACTACGCTTACGCTGACTATGTACCTGCAGCAACAGACGATGCGGATGCTTTAGCAGCAAAGGTAGTAAAGTTTAACGGCTACGACTGGTACCTCATTGAGGATAACTCAACGAGTGCGACTGAGGGAACAGTAACTCTGTTTGCGAAGGATACGATTGGTTCAAGCAGGTTCGATAACAGCAACAGTGTATACAGCGGTTCTATGGTTAAATCATATCTGGACAATTTGACGGCTGAGGGCGGTGCTTTTGCTGATGTGGCAGACGCAATAGTTTCTACTGATCTTGAAGATGTTACTGTTACGGGAGCAAAGCTCTGGCTTTTAAGCAAGGATGAAGTAATTACTACATATAAATTATCGACAGCTCTCAACAAATGTTCTAATGATTGGTGGCTCCGTACGCCCGCGACCTCTACTTACGTTATTTTCGTAAACGGTACAAGCGGCAGTGTTGTCAACGCTGGTAATTTTCATATGAATACATACGGTGTTCGCCCCGCTTTAAATCTTGACTTAAGCAAGGTCGAATTTAATTCGGAAACGAATACATTTGCAGTAAAGCCGCCAGTTATTGAGTATCGTCTCTGGGTCGGCGATGTGCAGGTAACGAGCGCAAATATGGATGACGTGCTCGGTGACAAAGATTCAGGAGCAACGGTGACTTTCACCCCTGCCGCTACGGGCGAAAATCCAACTCCCGCAACTTTGACACTTAAAGGCGCAACCGTTACGGATTATTTTGCCGGTGTAAGCGTAAAATATGGAGTTAATGATACTTTAGTTATTAATCTGGAAGGCGATAATACAATCGGTTCGGACAGCGATGACGGATTGTACACAGGACTTGAAACAAGAGGTTCATTAATAATCCAAGGAAACGGAAAACTCGCAGTTAAAGGTCGTTATAATGGCATAATGAGCGATGGCGATATAACAATCGAAAGCGGAGAAATTACCGCCAGTGCTCTTAATAGCGGAATTGAATCAGGAAACGAAAAAGAAACAACTTTAAATGGCGGAAAGGTTACCGCTAAAGGAAATACCGGCATTGTCGGATATGGCGGTGTAACAATTGCAGGAGCTGACGTGAATGCTGAGGGCAAGAATTACGCTATTTTTACGGCAGATAAAGATATAACCATCTCAGCCGGTACTGTGAACGCTACTGCAACAGGTGCAGATACTTGGCAAAAAGCTCTGAACGGTACCGTAAAGAACTCTATTTACGGTACAGGTTGGACAGATTCGTTAGGTACCGAGGGCAAGACTGCTATCGCAACGAGCACGACAGGTCAGGACTTGAGTAATTATAAAAAGGTTATTTTTATTTCTCATATCCACGACTTCACTTACTCGGCAGACGGCGCAACCATCACCGCGACCTGCAATGCAGACGGCTGCCCGCTTACCGACAGCAAAGCAACGCTGACGATTGCCGCACCTAATAACCTTACCTATAACACAAACGCAAAGGCAGCGGTTATCACTGACGCAAACGCTATTCAGGGTACTGCAAAAGTTCAGTATCAAACAAAGAACGGCAGCACATACGGCGAAGCAACTGAAATCGCACCTGCCGGAGTGGGTAGCCATAAGGCGAGCATTACGCTTGGAACTGCTACTGCGTATGTTGAGTACACCATCGCAAAGGCAGACCCTACATATACCGTTCCTACAGACTTAAAAGCAACCTATGGCGATACACTTTCAAGTGTTACTCTCCCAACAGGTTGGTCTTGGGTAAACGGCTCACAGAGTGTAGGCAATGCAGGTACAAATACATTTAAAGCTAACTTCACACCTACTGATACTGCTAACTACAATGTAGTTGAGAATGTAGATGTAACAGTTAAGGTTTCAAAGGCAAACCAGACTGCTCCTACAGCGCCGACGGAGGCCGGCAAAACGATAAACAGCATTACGCTGAATGAAATTCCAAACGGCGAATACAAGTGCGGCGACGGTGCATGGCAGACAAGCCCTACCTTTACGGGACTTGCGCAGAACACGACTTACGTCTTCCGTCAGAGATATGCCGCAGACGCAAACCATAACGCATCCGCAGGCAGCGAGGAAACGGTCATCCGTACTGCAAACCACACGCACAGCTTTACTTATTCGTCATCCAATGGAACAATCACGGCAACCTGTAACGGTGCGGGCACATGTAATCTTACCGATAACAAGGTATCGTTTACGCTTGTTGCTCCTGTAGCTGGTGAATCGGGTCTCGTTTATGACGGCACCGATAAGAAAGCAACGCTTGAAGGCGTTGAGGCGTTCAATGCCGCAACCGGTATGAACGTTTCGGCAGACGATATCGTATATAACTACAAAGCAAAGAACAGCGATTCCTCAGTTGTTGTAACTGAAACAAAGAACGCAGGTATTTATCAGGCGCTCTATACGCTTCAGACCGATTTCCCGAGACCTTTTGTCGGCATCACCTTCACTATTACAAAGGCAAACCCGACCTATGAAGTTCCTAAGGGTCTTTATGCAACCTATGGTGATACACTTTCAAGTGTTACTCTCCCAACAGGTTGGTCTTGGGCAAACGGCTCACAGAGTGTAGGCAATGCAGGTACAAATACATTTAAAGCTAAATTTACACCTGCAGATACAACTAACTACAATGTGGTTGAGAACGTAGACGTTACCGTTAAAGTAAATAAGGCGGATATTACTCCGACCGTTTCACTTGACGACTGGACCTACGGTGACGAGGCTAATACGCCTTCCGTAACAGGTAACGCAGGCAATGGCGATGTAGCATATACATACGCACAGAAGGGCAGCGATGAATTCAGCAGCGCTGTACCTACCGATGCCGGTGACTATACCGTTAAGGCTGTTATCGCCCAAACCGCTAACTACAACGGCGGCGAAGCAACTGCTGATTTCACAATCGCAAAAGCAAAGGTTACGGTTACTGCCGAAGATAAAACCAGCAAGCGTGAGGCTGCTCTTAAAGAACTTACCTACAAAGTAGACGGTAAAGTCGCAGACGGCGACGACCTTGGCATTAAGGTAACTTCAGACGTTAAGGCAGCAGTTGCAGGCAAGTATGACATTAAGGTTGCATATACCGAAAACGCAAACTATGATGTTACCGTTGTTAACGGCACTTACACCGTAATAGACCGCATTACCAAAACCGAAAAAGCTAACGGCAAGAACAAGATTAACTCTGCTGTTAAAGCTACGGTTAACAAGGACGGCTCTATTACTGCTAAATGGGGTGCAGTTGCAAATGCTGAAAAATATGAAGTTTATGCTTCATACTGTGGCAGTAAATACAAGATGATTAAGTCAGTTAAAGGTAATGTTTTATCGTTTAACATTACTAAATTAAACGGCAAGAAAATTAATCAAAAGAAATGTGTTAAGATTTATGTTATTGCTTACCGCATGGTAAACGGCAAATATGAAAAGATAACACAAACTATTAGCCTTCACATTGCAGGCAAGGAGAATAGCAAACATTCAAATGCAAAAGCAATTAAGGTTAATAAGCAAGAGTTCTCTCTTAAAGTTAACAAAGCTGCAACAATCAAGCCGACTATTGTTCTTAAAAACAGCAAGAAAAAGGCGATTGAGCATACAGCGAAGTTCCGTTATATGTCAAACAATACTTCAGTTGCAACCGTTGATAAGAACGGCAAGATTAAGGCAGTAGGCAAAGGCACTTGCATAATCTACATCTTTGCAAACAACGGCAAGCTTAATGCAGTTAAAGTAACTGTTAAATAAATTCATAATTCGGTGATTTATAAATTATAACTCTACAAAAAAAGGTTCAGCTTTCGCTGAACCTTTTTTATTTGGTGCGGGTGACAGGAGTTGAACCTGCACATCGAAAGACACTAGATCCTAAGTCTAGCGCGTCTGCCAATTCCGCCACACCCGCATATATTTAGTTTTATTGTGTGGCAGCCGCGCTACGCTACACTTGCAACTCTAACTCGCCTTGCTCGATACTCTCTCGCAATTCTCGTGTTGCTGCGATTTCAAACCTTCGCTTACTCTGCCACTGGCAGCGCTTGGTTTGAAACTGCCAATTCCGCCACACCCGCATATATTTAGTTTTGTTGTGTGGCAGCCGCGCTACGCTACTCTTGCAACTTTTACTCGCCTTGCTCGATACTCTCTCGCAATTCTCGTGTTGCTGCGCTTTCAAACCTTCGCTTTCTCTGCCACCGGCAGCGCTTGGTTTGAAACTACCAATTCCGCCACACCCGCATATATTTAGTTTTGTTGTGTGGCAGCCGCGCTACGCTACTCTTGCAACTCTAACTCGCCTTGCTCGATACTCTCTCGCAATTCTCGTGTTGCTGCGCTTTCAAACCTTCGCTTACTCAGCCACTGGCAGCGCTTGGTTTGAAACTGCCAATTCCGCCACACCCGCATATATTTGACTTTCTAAATCACAACAAAAGATATAATACCAAAAAAACTTGTTTTTGTCAAGGAAAATCGGCTAAAAGCCGAAAATATTTCGCAAAAATGCAAAGGCCACCATTATAACTATAACAGCATAAATTATTGCATTAAAAAACTTGTTAGGCATAAGAGTATTATACCTGACATACCTATAAACAATATGGATAAAAACAGCCATTAAAATAGGGATTAAACAGAATAGCGCCTGGTTATAATTAAAAGCCGAAACGAAATCAAAATTCATCAAAGACAAGCACATTCTGGTTACGCCGCAGCCAGGGCATTTTAGTCCTGTTATCGAATGAAAGGCGCAAGGTATTGCAAGCCATGTTTTTTTGCAAAAAAAAGCGTAGGCAAATAACGCTAAAAGAATTACCGCCACAATGCCTATCACTTTTTTAATTCTTATTGTCATAACGTATTAATCGATTAAGTTATTAATTTCACTTTGAATTAATGCATATGATACAATTGACAATCCAACTACTGCAAGAATCAAGTACAAGATACCTGAGTTTGAATCAGTAGGAAGTCCTTTATCAGCTTTTGCTTTATTAACTTTTTCGCCTGCTTTGTACATCCAGAATAATAAATAGATTGAGCATGTTACAATCGAAAGCAAGAAAACAATGCCACCTGATTGAGAATCATTATCACCTGCAAGTTCATTTAATTCATCAACCAGTTTTATAAACCAATAAATTCCATAAATACCGCAAGTAATAATAGTAAGAACAATACAAAGACCTATATTCCTTTTTTGCATAATTTAATCCCTCCTAAAATATTACTAATTATATTAGCAATTTAATTATACAATATACAATATATTGTTGTCAACAAATATTCTTCAACTAAATACAAATTATTGATTTACACAAAAAACAGCGTTATTTTTAAAAAATAACGCTACTATTTTGTGTATATTTCACATATACTATTTTTCTAATTTTGCGTATTTTTTCATCGCTTCAAAAGTTTTGTCGCTGATGATATGTTCCATTCTGCAAGCGTCTTGTGAAGCGGTATCTTCATCGACACCGAGCCTTACCAAAAATTCGGTAAGCATAATATGGCGTTCATAGATTTTTTCGGCAACTCTTTTGCCCTCATCGGTCAAAAAGAGATGTCCTAACTCATTAACAACAATATAACCGCCATTTTTCAAAAGACCTACTGCACGGCTTACGCTTGGCTTAGAAAAGCCCATATATTCAGCAACATCAAGTGAACGAACACTATCGCTCTTTTTTGATAAAATCAAAATAGTTTCAAGATACATTTCGCCTGATTCTTGTAAATTCATAAATACACCACCTAAAAATTTATCTATCATTCAAATAGATATAATCTCTGTCATCTTTAACGCTCATATACGCTGGACGAATAATTCTCGAAGAGTTGTTAAGTTCCTCAATTCTGTGAGCTGACCAACCAGCAATTCTTGCAATTGCGAAAAGCGGAGTGAAAAGCTCTTTTGGAATATTAAGCATTTCATAAACGAAACCTGAATAAAAATCAACATTTGCACTTACCGCTCTATGCAACTTTTTCTTATTATTAATAACTTCAGGTGCGAGCCTTGCAACATTTGAATAAAGCTGATATTCATGCTCCTTGCCCTTTTCCTTTGAAAGCATAGAAACATATTTTTCAAAAATCTCGGCTCTCGGGTCAGAAACGGTGTAAACAGCGTGGCCCATACCATAAATCAAGCCCGATTTATCAAACATTTCTTTATTAATAATCTTAGTTAAGCAATCGGTAATTTCCTCGTCATCGTTCCAGTCCTTAACCTGTTTTTTGATGACATCAAACATGCTTGTAACTTTTTTGTTTGCGCCACCGTGTTTTGGACCCTTTAACGAGCAAAGCGAAGCCGCCATTGCCGAATAAGTATCAGTTCCCGAAGAGGTTACAACATGGTTTGTAAAAGTTGAGTTGTTACCGCCGCCATGTTCAGCGTGAAGCACCAAAGCCATATCAAGCACAGCCGCTTCAAGCTCTGAATAATCCTTATTTGGTCGCAAAATTCTAAGCAAATTTTCCGAAGTCGAAAGCTCTGGTTTTGGATTGTGAATATAAAACGATTTATCAAGCAAAAAATGTCTATAAGCCTGATAGCCGTAGCCTGCAAGCAACGGCATTGTTGCGATAAGGCTCAAACACTGTCTTAAAACATTTGGAATTTCAATGTTGTTTGCCTTACTATCGTAAGAATGAAGCATTAAAACGCTTCTTGCAAGCGAATTCATAAGGTCTTTTGAAGGAGAATACATAACTACATCTCGAACAAAACCTGTAGGCAACTCACGCATTTCACTCAAAAGATTGTTAAAATCAAACAACTCTTTTTTATTTGGCAACTCGCCAAAAAGTAAAAGGTAAGCGGTTTCTTCAAAACCAAATCTGCCATCTGAAATAAAACCGTTAACAATGTCGTTTATATTATAACCACGATAGCGTAAAATGCCTTTGCAAGGCACTCTTTTGCCGTCAATTTCCTCAGTACCATTCATGGTTGAAATTTCGGTAAGACCGGTTAAAACACCTTTTCCGCTTTGTTCGCGAAGACCTCTGTTTACTTGGTATTTATCATATAATTCAGGGTTGATTTTGCACGCTTCGCTTTTTCTTGATAATTCAAGAATTCTGCTGTCATTTGCGAAATCCAATTTCAAAGCACCTCATTTAAAATATTTGATTAAATATTATATCATACTATCGGCTTATTGTCAAATTTTCGGTTGACATTTTTAACTTAAAAATGTATAATATTAAAGGTAAATCTGCGGATATGGTGAAATTGGCAAACACGCATGATTCAGGTTCATGTGTCGAAAGACTTGCAGGTTCAAGTCCTGTTATCCGCACCAAACTCTCTATAATCATTTCGGGTTATAGAGAGTTTTTCTTGTTCAAAACTTCAATCAAACAAAAAAACTCGTCCTTTTGGACGAGTTTTTTGGTGGGAGCGTACAAACGTACCGAAATCAAGGTAAGAAGGTACAAAAGTAACGTGTTATCGGTTCGACAAACTGGAATTTGTTAATCAAAAACTTCCCTTATCGAATCATCATAGTTTTCTGTGATCAGGGTAATCTGTTCTCCATTAGATCTGTAACCATCTATGACCTGATGATTATCTTGTTTCAGTTGTTCAGCTGTACAATAAAAATCATCAAGCCTTGTTTCGATATCAGAGGCATGTGATTTTATTTCTTCAAAATGCGAATCTATATATTCATCTGACATAGCAATACAAATGAATCTTATCCACCGAAGATACTGCTCTTCAAAATTATCGAAGATACTGCTCTTCAAAATTATTTCTCCAATCAAAAGGTATATAACAGCCCTCAACAATAAGGTTCTGCTCATTCTCAATAGCAGTCTTTATTATCTCTCGAACGATTGGCCAAAGATAGTCTGTAAGTTCATCATCGTCTTCTGGGGTGAGAGCAGTAATGCCGCTACGAATAAGTCCCATTTTCAAATGGTCAATTGAAAAATAAGGGTATTTGTATTTCTCAAGCATCCGTTGTGCCAGAATCGTTTTCCCGACATGGGATGCTCCCGTTATAATTATTACCATCTTTACCTCCGCAAATCCCGATTTGTCAATCTCTTTTTCTTTTTTCAGTATAGCATAAAAATGTGAATTTTTCAATCCTTTAGCACGCAAAAAAGCCCCGCAAACCGTTGCTGTGTAACGATTTACGGGGTTTTGCCTTATCTCACGTATTCTTTTGTTATGCTGGCTCAGCATTTGAACTCGATCTCCATGCTGTCTTTCCATATTCAGTCGTCAGTTCCTTGGCGAGCTTTCCGAGAGCAAATCCCACGCCGAGAGCGGCGAATGCATACTCGGATTCAAAGAAAGCGCGGATTTCGGGCAAGAAGGTTTCGGCGAGGGATTCGATTACATTCTTTTTGAGATGCAGCATCGCTGTAAAACGGCGTTTCTTTTTTAATGACGACGGATAATACATTAGTTGCCGTAAAATGTATTAGCGATAATTATTTCTTATGATGGAATATAACCAAATACGAGCCATCACCTTTTGTCAACAAGGCGGTTACGGAAGATTCTGTTTCATGGGCTTCGCCAAACACAGTATATCCCTGTGCTTCAAAATAAGAAACACCTTCATCATAATTATCAACATTTACACGCATACCCAAGAACCCTTCTTTAAAAGAGTCCGCCGGAAAACGCGAGCACACAAGATCAACGCGTCTTTTATTGTTGTTTTCCAAAACCACATAATCCAAATATTCTATCTGTGGTTTATGTTTAACTGAAAACCCAAGATCATCAATAAATCTTTTTGTTTCCTTTTCAATGTCTTCCGTATAAAAAATCGGATAAAAATCAGTTACTCTCATATTATTTTCCTTGTTCAACCTTTTTTATGTCGCTGTTTGAAGCTTCTTTAAGCGCATAAGTATCAAAATATGCGCCCTCGGGGAGCTTTATTTCAATGGAACTTATTGTGTTAATGACTGCGTCAGCCTTTTCAAAACAGACATCAAATACATGCCCGCCTTTAGTTCGGTCTTTTGAAACAAAATGCAGATGCCAGCCTGCTGCATTAATACCGTCCATATAATCGGGAAAATAAACACAGACAAGCGAGCCTTCAATATTATTAAAGCAGAAGTCCTGCTGATTGTTTTCAAGCAGATTTTTAAGTTCAATATGGTGAGAGGTTTTTCCGGTTTCCGAACGCGCCATAACCTTTGAAAAACAGGCATCAATTCTGACAATATGCATACTGTTAAGTTCAAAACGCTCGTCAATTATGATATCAAGAAATGTTTTAAGTGCGTCAATATCTTTGGTTTTACCTATTTGAAACGGGGTTTCCTCCACCATTTGAGAAACCGCACAAAACGGAACACCCTTTTCCATAGGCGCTTCAAAAACAGTGCCGTCCTGCGTTGCCTGATAACAATGCCCGTCAAGCACAATCATCTCGCCGTCAACACCCTCAAAGGTGCCGAGTCCAATATCACCGTGCCCTAATAATTCTCCTACGGTAATAACCGATTTTGTATAACCAAGCGCCAACGACTGCAAAGTTGCAACCTGATACATTTTTAAAGTTTTCATTATAAAATCCTTTTTGTCATAGTGAAGATATTTTGGTTATCCTTGTATTCATATGACAAGCTGTCCATATTCTTTTTGGTAAGAAATATACCAAGCCCACCGATTTCTCTTTCATCTGCTGAAAGCGAAATATCAGGGTCCGCCTTTTCAAGCGGATTGTACGCTACGCCGCTGTCTTTGAAAACGATTGTAATTTCGCCGTCGTTGTTTTCTATTGAAATCTCGGCTTCGCCTGTGCCGTCACCATAGGCATAGTTTGCAATATTGACATAGACTTCCTCAACAGATAAATCAATCTTCATCTGTTCTTTCAATGGACAATCGTTCATCTCTAAAAAGCCGTCAATAAATTCATTAACAGTTGCGAGATTTTCAGTTGTTGCATCTACGGTTAAAGTTTTCAAACATTTATCATCTTTTAATTCAAGGCACATCATAGTTAAATCGTCAAACTGCGGAGCGTCGCCAACGAACTCGCTGACGCTTTCGTTTATACCATCAAGGATACCCTCAGGGTTTTTATTTTTATGCTTATTAAGAACATTTATCATACCGTCGAGAGTAAACATTTTATTGTCTTTATCAGTTGCCTCCGGAAGCCCGTCTGTATAAAGGAAAATCTTATCACCCTTATTAAGCTGAATTTCAAAATCCTTATACTTGATTCCGCCCATTGCGCCGACAACAAGATCGTGCTTGCTTTTAAAAATTTCAAATTGACCGCCCTTGCGATAAATAGCAGGGTCGTCATGACCTGCGTTTGCAGCGGTTATTTTACCTGTTGAGATTTCAAGAATACCAAGCCAAACGGTTACAAACATATCCGCCCGATTATGCTCGCAGATATTATTGTTTACAAAAGTAAGAATCTCCGCAGGCGTGCCGCCCATATGCGTTCTGTCGCTAATAAGAATATTTGTTACCATCATAAACAGAGCCGCAGGAATACCTTTTCCTGAAACGTCCGCCATTACAATTGCAAGATGGTCGTCATCAACAAGGAAGAAATTATAGAAATCACCGCCGACCTCTTTTGCAGGGGTCATTGAAGCAAAAATATCAAATTCTTCTCTCGCAGGGAATGCGGGAAAGATATTCGGAATCGAGTTTTCCTGAATGGTACTTGCAATAGATAATTCTACGCCGATACGCTCTTTTTCGGCGGTAACTGCGGTAAGATTTTCAATGTGCCTAAGCATATCGCTTTCCATCTTATCAATTGAAAGACCAATGGTTGAAATTTCGTGTATCTTGCTGACAGAACCAAGTTCATCACCTTTTTTGTTTTCTTTTGCAAAGCGGTCTGTTTCCGTTGCAATTCGTCTTAAAGGATTAACAAATTCTCTTCTGATATAAAACGTACATAACAATGCAACAATAGTAGCAAGAATTACAGTTGAAATTGCAATATTAATAAGATAAGGGCGTCTTCCGTCTTTGAGTTCCTTCATAGGTCTTTGAATACACATAAGGCTGACAACTTCGCCTTTTGTATCTTTAATAGGGACAAGAGTTGTTATATGCGGAGGTGCGCCTTTGAGATCTTTTGTTCTGTATATGGTTCCGTTTGAAATATTACCTTCGTAAAGATCTTTGTAAACCTGAATATACTCATCATTGGTTGCATCCTGCTGGTAACCGAGTTTCCACGGAGAATACGGAGTATTCCGTCCGACAGAATTGAAAATTGATGTAAATCTTCCGTAGTCACTTGTGTCAACCTTAATGACATAAACGAGCGAAACATCCATTTTAAGACAGTATTTATCAAGATTTTTCTGACTTTGAAGATACTCATCAGAGGTTCCGCCCTCTGCAAGATAAGTATCAATATTATCTGCCTTAACAAGCAATGTTGCTGTCTGAGCCATATTACAGGTCGATTCCCTGTATTCTCTGTAAAATGCGTTTGTGAAGCTCACATAGCCTATTGCACTCACAATCAGGCTGAAAAAAATAAGCAATAAAATGACTGCACTGACTATGTTAAAAGCTAAATTTGTGCGTATTTTAAATATTTTATTCATAATTTATCACTCTATTGTCAAAATGTCAGAAAATCCTGTCATATCAAAGATTTCCATAACATCATCCTGTACGTTAATTACTGTCATTGAGCCCTGAGCACTCATAAGCTTCTGCGCCTTTAAGATAACGCGAAGCCCAGCAGATGAGGTATAACTCATATCCTTTAAATCAAGGATAAGTTCGGTTATACTCTCTATGTTTTCATTAATATACTTTTCAAACTCCGGCGCAGTAATTGTATCAACTCTGCCTGAAACTGTAATTGTAAGTTTGTTTCCTTCTAACTTCTTTGATAATTGCATTTTGTATTCCTCCTTGTTTTTTCAAAATATCAAATTCCAATATTTTATTTTCATCAAACCGATTATTAATACCAAGATTCTTAAAAGCGCTTAAATTCTCGCTCAAAATGTCTGCAAATCCGGGTGATAATCTATAAGCAACTTTTACGATTTGAATTTAATAACTAAAAATAAAGCTTCTGAGTATCAGGAATATTTTCAACAAGATAGTTCTTACAGAAATCTATCACAGCCTTCTGACCCTCGTTTTCTCCGTTGAATCGCTTTAATGTTCTTCTCAAAATTCTGGCATAGCAAATAATTTCCGCCATTTTCTGAATATTATTTATGTATTCTTCATCTTTGCCGACAAAATAGTATTTAAGAGTTGAGACCCAGAATTCACGGCACTGCACTGTTGTTATACCAAGGAATTTCGCGCAGTTTTCGCTGTCAACACAACCGAAACCTATATATGCCGCAAAAATTGCAGCAAATTCAAAAACGGGATGTCCCATTGAAAGCGTATCCATATCAATCAAAAGGTTTTCTCCATTTTGCTGCATAATATTCTTGATATGAAAATCACCGTGAAGCATATTGTTTGTTTCAGGGATTGCCGTCATTAAATCAACAAGCTTTGTTGCGATTTGCGAAGGAAGATGCTCAACATCATATTCAGCCCAGCCGATTGCCTCCTGCCTTTTGCTCGGAAGCTCGCCGTCCTTTAACATTGTAGAATGCATAGTTTTAAGAATTTCAACGCTCTGCCTTGCAAGAGAGTCAACTGAAACGCCCTCGTTAATAAGTTTTCCAAAGGACATTGCGTTAAGCAGTTCAAAAACAGAGCCGTATAAATCGCCTACCTGAACAACATCATAAGGAATAGCCGTTGGAATACCCATAACAAAAGCTTTTCTTGCAAGCTCACGCTCATTATGTATTTCGTCAAGAGAATCGGGATTTTTGTAAACCTTGACGATTGTGTCAGGGTCGGTGCGGTAAACGATACCGTTAGCACCCTCACCTATAACCTCGCAACCTTCAACAGACAGTTTTCTGTAGGCCTTTGAAATATTCATCATTTCGGTAAAGCCCGTCATATCAAAGATTTCATAAACCTCAGAATTGCAGTTTACTAGCTTTGTAGAAGCGTTTGCTTTTTTCAAGCGAAGAATAACGCGAAGCCCTGCACTTGAAATGTATTCAAGATCGGTGGCGTCAAGAGTTATCTCGCCGGTGAAATCACCTATCTGTTCTTTAATTTTTGATTCAGTTTCTGCTGCATTAGAAGAATCAATTCTCCCCTTTAAATTAATAATCATTTTTACTCCTCCGTGTTAAAAATTTGATTTACAAGCCTCTTGTACTCCTTATATGCAGGGTAGTCAGATAGCTCGTTTATATATTTAAGTATCGTTGAATGATACCAATATTGCTCCTTTGGGTCTTTTTCATTAAAGCGGTCAAAGACTGCTATGCCGATTTTGTCATAATCCCTTGCAAGAGAACGCAAATTGGAAAGTTTATCGCCGAGCCAGAGCATTTTTATTTCAATACTGCTGTTTTTAAGCACGGCAAGGCTTTCTTCCTTGCGGATTTTCCACGACTCGCTTGGCGGGACGCCGGGGCGCTTGTCCTCTGTTTCGTGCGCCACAAGTTCGGCTACTCTTTCACCGAAATTATCAAGAATATCCTGGGCTGTAACAGGAGTGTCCTCAACTGTATCGTGAAGCACGGCAGCCGCAAGTATTTCCAAATCGCTCGTCATTGTTCCGACTATTGTTGCGTCCTCAAGTGGATGAAGAATATACACGCTACCGTCTTTACGCTTCTGTCCGTCATGCGCTTTGAACGCAAAGGCAACCGCTTTGTCAAAAATATTGCTCATACCAAATCTCCGTTTTGTGTTTATAGTATAATTATACTATATTTTTAATTAAATGTCATCAAAAACTTTTAATTTTTTTTATTTCACGAATGTAAATGTAAGGTGCACAGCAAAAATTAAAGGTTTAAAAACAAATGTTGAGATTCTACACCCCAAATATTTGAAATTGAGTCTAATATTCCCCGATGATAAAACAGGTGATGACAATTATTCAATTCACCTTTAAAATTCATTAACAAAAAAGGTTCAGCAAAAGCTGAACCTTTTTTATTTTACTGATATTTCTGGATCATCGAAATAGCCGTAAATAAACATATTTCTGTTAGTTCCCGTTGCGTTTTTAAGCGTTTGCATCAACTGTGGGGTTGTGCAATAAATTCTTTTCAACTCTTTTCTGAAAGCTTCTTCGTCAAAGGTTTTTGCATAAAGAATTTCTTTTAAGCTCTCATACTTTTCTAAATCTAAGGTTGAAGGGCACCAAGTTAGCTTGATATTATCGCCAAATACTTTTTGAAATTGCCTTAATGCCCTATCGCCGTGAATACAACTTGTAACAAGTAGTGCTGTGCGAACATTCAAACCTGTTTCTATTTCTTCAACATCAAAAGCATTTTTGCAAAATAGTGCATTTTCATACGTTGATTTTGACACTGATTCCACCAAAACATCTTCTAAATTTATGCCAGCTTTTTCTAAAAACTCATCTGTCAACTTTTGCGAATATTTTTGATAATCTTCATCAAAAACATTTGGCACAAAGGTTTGAGCGGCCCAATCGGATTCTGTTAAATCAGACCATTCTTGAATTATTTGGCGGTTATCCATAAATTCCTTTAAAGAAGCTGGGTGCATATAGTCTTTAACATCTCTTGGCCTTTGTATTCCGCCTGAAAAGATTATCTTTTTAACAATTCCCTGTTTGTACAATTCAAAAACCTTAGCTGCTCTTACAAAAGTTTCTTTCATAATCGCACTGCCAAGGACAATTGCAATATCGGCAGAAAATTCTTTCTTGTTTTTTGTTCTTGCAAAATCGGTTATATTATTGCCTATTACAAAATCAAAAAGTTCTTCATAAGTTAATTCTTTGCCCTCAGGAGTTTTTATGCTTTCAATTTTGCTGTCATTAATCCAACTTAACACTCTTGCTTTGTTGCCAGCACTAACTAATCGAAAATCTCTATGACATACTGGCGGGTATTCTTTCGGCACGATATCATCGCAAAACTCCGGTGTTTCGTCATTCATAATCAATTGCGAAATTTTATATTTTTTTGACATAAATACACCTTTTTATACTAAAATTTAATCTCTTTAAAAGTTTTTGATAAAATGTAGTAGGATTTTTTGAGTCGAGGTGTAATTACTACATCTTTAACCCCGTCAAATCCTGTATCATAAAGCTTAATTTTACCGCTGTTCCCTGCACCGATTTTAATGCTTTTAAAGGTCGTAAACTTAATCTCTTTCCCATTAAGCTCGCCTATACAAGCACGAGTGCAAGGGTTTTTTACACCGAGCAAATACCAAGCAAGTCGAATTTCTACCTTGCCGTCTGATATACAAAAGTCTGCAAGTGAATCAAAATCTTTTGAGTCAGGGTTAGCATTACCATATTTTAATATCCCTGTTTCAACTGATTGCGGTGGTATGGTTTTATTTTCATCAGGCAAATACATTTCGTTAGAAACATAGGAGTAAATTTTGTTATAAGCTCCACTATTTTTTTGATAAGCTTTTTTCTCACTCTTGCCGAAAACACCTTTTAATACCGCATATTTATAATGATACACATCTCTATAAGCATCACACAAAAGGCGTGTATTATCTTTTCCGTTAATTTCAAGCAAATAATCGACAGGCTCAGAAAAGCTTAAATCACTGTCTTTAACGCTTTTACTGCCCTCACCTGTAATGCTAATAGGAATATAATATTTTTCTTTATCAAAATCAAACCCTTGTGGCAAGCTTACAAGAAGATGCATATAATCAGCATCATATTTTACGCAAACTCGTGTTTCGCCAACGCCATTTACCGTTACCCAATCAGATACATCACCGTCAGGGAAAGTTTCAGATGTATCAAAAGAAAGAATACCATAGCCTTGTTCTGCGCTTGACTGGTCGTGAGTACGAAGTGAAGCGCTATCGGGATAGTACATATCGGTATTCCAAGTGCGTTTAAACCACTCGTCTTGCCATGAGAACAAAAGACCTCCGCAACAGCCTGCGTTAAAAATATCTTTAGTTAATTTTGCATCAAACTCGCCTTGTTTTGTTTCATTTAGTCCGCCTTGTTGGTAACCGTTTATTCCTAAATGCGCAATACCTCTTGTGGTAGATAAACCATATTCTGCAATAAGAAGCGGTACTGAATACTGCTTTTTCAAATCTTTTAAATAAGCAAAATAATTATCCTTTTCTTTTGTATATTGCTCTTGATGATTCATAAATTCAGGATAATAAGGATAAACATCTACTGCGGCAAACAGTCCTGCATAATAATTTTTCTTTGAAACAATATTCTCGGTATTAACGCTTTGCGAGTCCTCTTCTTCCTTATAAGGCTCTGAAGAATGAGTTATAGTATCAAGAGTTTGCCAATTCAAAAATGCAACAGGCGCTTGATAAGAATAAGTTTTTGTTTCATAAGAAATCAACTCATCGCCGACTTCGCACAGAAACGCTTCAAAAGGTGCAGAACCATCTGCGGTTTTAAGATATTCTCCGTCAAAACTACTTTCATCAGGGTGCGAAGCGTTAGTTTCATTTACAAACTCTGCTGGATATTCAAGCCCTAAAATATAACCTAAAACATATTCCGAAACATCACGGTTATAAATAGCAGGGTTAAA
Organism: Oscillospiraceae bacterium; assembly: GCA_902781345.1. Taxonomy (GTDB): domain Bacteria; phylum Bacillota; class Clostridia; order Oscillospirales; family Acutalibacteraceae; genus RUG11462. The sequence goes on from CACZIY010000025.1 coordinate 17,092, forward strand.
CTCGCCATAGCTTGTGTAATCGCTTGAGCCGTGAACAATATCAATAGTTTCTTTTACCGAGCGTTTAAATGCATTAATAAGTATTTTATCACTTTCAAGCGCATCGGTAAGCTGATACATCAAATCCTCTGAAAACCAAATGCCTTGAATAAGGTACAAAGGATTTTTGCTGTTTTTCTTATTAAAATCAAAAAGAGCTTTATAAAAATTCGGGTTCATTATAGTAAAAACACGAACAGTATTAGCATTCATTTTTGAAATACTACAAAACCAATCATAATAGGTTGAATAAGTGGTGTTCGGGTTGTTTAAATCGGTACGAGCCTGAGTTAAACCCATATTTACACCTTTGATATAAATTAATTTGCCTTTACCGTCTTTTGCTTTTTTATAAAAATAACCATTTTTATTAGCATAAGCACTAAGTGAAATCCCTTCTGTTTCAGGCATAGTAATTTCAGCTTTTATAGAATTGCTTTTCGTATCAGTATCAGAACAAGAGGACAAAAAAGCAACTATAATAACCATTACAAAAGCTATGAGTTTTCTCATAATCAGTCCTCCTGTCCTACTGCATTAATATTGTATTTATCTAAATACTTTTTAAGCACAGTATAAGCAGGTTTTAACCTTTCATGCCATGTAGGCATATTCCATTTTTTATAAGAATACTTGCCGTTGATTTTTATATCAACACTGCTTGAATTTTTCTGCACGCCAAAGCCAAACGAAAACGAGTCAAAATCTTGAGGCGAAATTACTTGATTTTCCCAAAAATCACCCATTTGCTGCTTTGAAGACGGGTCCATAATATTCAAAAGCTGCCAAGGAATTCTGATTTCAACCTTTTTATCAGCATAACAAAAATCAGTAAGTGATGCATAATCTTTTGAATCAGGATTGCCGTTGCCATATTGAAACTTGCCTGTTTCATACGCTCTGTCAGGCACTTCAACTCCTGTGCCTTTGATTTTCATATTGTAACCATAGCAAAGCATCATTTGGTCAAATTTTCCGCTGTTCTTTTTATTATCATCTTTAAGAACAGGAAAATCAGACAACATTCTTGAACGAACAAAATAATAGTTAAATGCATCATAGTATCTGTCAACATAAATATGCGAATCAGATGCACCGTGGATTTTTATAAGAAAATCAGCGCCCTTATTAAACTTAAGATTATAGTCGCCCGCTGTTTTGTTACCTTGACTTGCGATAGTATCAATCGGAATGTAAGCAGTATCATTATTAAAGTCAAAATTCTTGCTTTCAAACATTAAATAAACATATCGCTCATCGCTTTGAACAAAAAGATTTCCCTGTTGTGTTTTTGCTACAGGTTTAACATTGCTCCATTCGCTGAAATCGCCGTCAGGATATGAAGCACAGGTTTTTGTGCCAGGGTCAAACGACAATAAGCCAAAGCATTGCTCAGTTGTTTGAATATTGCTCCAGAAAGGTCTTCTGTCAGCAATATCATACATAACATTATTCCAAGTACGCTTAAACCACTCGTCTTGCCATGTAAACACCAATTCGCCTGCGTAACCGTTTTCATGGATTGAGTCAATCATATCAATAAGCATTTTGCCTTGTGCGTTTTCATCAACACCGCCTTGATTATAACCCATAACGCTTTCGTGTCCCATTCCTCGTGATGTCGGAATACCAAATTCCGCCACAAGAATAGGCATAGTATGTACAAGCTTTAAATCTTTCAAATATGCGCTGTATGTGTCAACCTTACCGTTTTCATCAAGATTATTAAGATAATCCTCCTGAAAATTAAGGCTGTCAGGATAATAAGGATAAATATGATAAGAAGCGAACATTCCAGGTGCAAAGTTTCTGAACTTAACATTTTCTGTATTTACAGTCGCTTTGTCCTCATCATAGTGTGGCTCATTCGGGTGGCTTAATGGGTCAGTTGTAATCCAGTTTGTAAACGCTAAAGGCACTTGATATTTATAAGTAGTTGTTTCATATTCTACAACTGAATTGCCGACTCTGCATAAAAATGCTTCAAAAGGAGTTGCCGATTGAGTATATAAATATTTTCCGTCAAAATTACGCTTGTTAGGATGTTGTTCATCAGAGTTTAAAACAAGGTTTGGGTCCCATTCAATACCAATTATCCAGCCTGCCAACCAGTGCGAAACATCTGTATGATACGCACCTGAAGCTTTACCAGCGGTTTCAGGAATAACCGCTTTACCATGAATAACATCAACAGTTGTTAAAGCGTCTTTTTTAAAGTCATTAAGTATTTTTTCGTTTTCAGCATAAACATCGCCAAGACGCTCAATATCATCTTCATTAACCCAAATTCCTTGAAAAAGATAAATTGGGTTTTTGGCTTTTTTGTTAAAATCATTAAGCGCTAAATAAAATTGCGGACGCATCGTTGTATAAACACGAATACAATTGCAATTCATTTCGCTGATATATTTAAACCAACGAAGATATGTATCATATTTAATAGTTAAGTCGCCAGGAAAAAGTGAAGGCTCAGAAGCACCGATATTTACACCAGTCATAAAAAGCTCTTGCCAATCACCATTTTTATAAATATAAAAATAATCGTCTTCCGCCTTGAACTTATAACTAACATCTTTTTGAACATCTGTATAAACTTCGTTTGCACCATTTGAATCGGTATTTTTTTGTTTATCTCTTGTAAACAAGGAAATTTGTTTAATTCCAAAAGGTGCCAAAAAGCCTGTTTGAGCTAACAAAAACAAAACAACAAGCGTAGCAATAATTGAAATAACATACTTTTTCATTGCTCAAACTCCTTGCGCTTTATTTTGCCCCAGGTTTTGCGAAGCTTGCGGTACTTTAAAATTCCCTCAAGTCTGAAAAGAGAGATTATTTGACGATATCCAAAATTCTCTAAAACAGCATAAATAGAAATTGCAATACTCTGTTTCGCTGACATTGCGGCTCTGTGTGTATATTGTTCAAGCACTAAGCTGCCCTCAGACAAAATTACACCAAGCATTACCGCAAGCAAAAAGTACATTACAAAGAAGAACATATTTAACTCGCCCATAATAAGCGAAAAAGGAATTAAAAAGTAACCTATTGTTTCGATTAATGCGCCAAAAAGCTCAAAAATCCAGTTATACGGCACCGAGAACATACCAACCATTCCGTAATACGGGTTAAAAGTCATTACACGGTGCGAAATTAATGTGTCCATAAGACCGATTTGCCAACGACGACGCTGTGAACGAATATCGTTCATTGACATAGGACCTTGTGTCCAGCAAATTGAAAGCTCGTTAAATATAACCTTGTATTTTATCTTTTTCTTGCGTAAATAGCGGTGAATTCTGACTACGATTTCCATATCTTCACCGATAGTATTTTGTTTGTAGCCGCCTACATCAATAACGGTTTGCTTTCTGAAAAGGCCAAAAGCGCCCGAAACTACCAAAAGCGAATTAGTAGCACTCCAAAAAACACGACCAAAAAGGAATGAACGATAATACTCTACAATTTGAAATCTTTCAACTAATTTTTTAGGCATTGTAAAGCCTTTTAACTCACCGTCAACAATTTTTGAACCGTTTGCTATTCTGACAATACCACCTGCAACTACTGTTCTTGAGTCTTTAATGAATTCTATTGAAAGACGAAGCAAAGCGTCTTTTTCAATTCTCGAATCCGCATCAAGGCAAGTAAACAAAGGGTATGAAGAAATATTGATACCAGCATTAAGTGCGTCTGATTTGCCGCCGTTTTCCTTATCAACAAAAAGCAAATTAGGATATTTTTGGCTGAAATACACACCTCTAATTTGTTTTGTAGGAATTTGATAACGGATTGATGTTTCAATCGGTTTCATTTCAAAAGCATCAATAACAAGCTCTCTTGTTTTATCGGTTGAACCGTCATTAACAACCAAAATCTCATAAGATGGATAGTTGATTTTCATTAAAGAACGGATATTTTGAACAATATTTTCTTGCTCATTATATGCAGGAATAATAAGAGAAATAGGAAGTAAATTGTTACTGTCTTCATATCTCATAAAATCGTCAGAAAAGTTCTTTTCATAGTTTTTTCTGACTCTTATTAGCGACACGACCATTTGAATAATATAAATAATGCTAAGCAAAATAGTAAATGACATACAAAAGTAGTTAAAGACAACAATAAACGCACGAACACCATTTAAAAAACTCAAAATTTTCCCTCCCTTTCCTTATTGTAAACTATCTAATTTTTTATACAAAACACCTTTAATTGCATCAGCGGCATATCTGTCGTAACCGCCTAAAATATCTTCAAGGTCTTTTGGTGAAATATCCATTTGAGTGATTGAATTAGCTGCTGCTTGTCTTACCCACCATTCTTTATCACGCAAAGCTTTTTTTACGCTTTCAAGAGCAGTCGGGGTATTGATTAATGCAAGACCTCTTACAGCAGACGCTCTTATTACCCACTCTTTATCCTGAGCAGCCATTTGCAATACTTGCTCATCTTCTAATTTTCCAAAGGTAGCTATAGCCTTAACGCAAGCAACTTTTAATCTAAAATCTTTGCTAACACTGTTTTCAATATACATTTTATGGAATTCTTCAATTTTATAAGGAATCAGCGCTTTGATTATACTGCTGCGCATATAGCTGTTACAATCTTTAAAAAGCAGTTTCGCAAGACAAGCCCTGTCGCCCTTAAATTCATCAAAAAATTCGTTTATAATTCTACCAGAATAAAGCCTGTCATTTTGAATACTTTTTAAAAAGACAGCAACATTTTCTTCATCGCCAAATTGAGCTAACGACATTGCTGCATTGTACGCTAAATCACGATTTTTGCTTTTTAAGTGTTCAACAATCGTTTCCTTATACTCTATAGCGCCAAGGTCTGCAAGCCTTCTCATAGCGTAGCCCTTGTGATAAACATCGTTCGATTCTAACATTGTTGCATAAATTGAAACAGGGTTAACCTCTTCATTTATTTTATCAACAAGCTTTGAAAGCGACTCTTTTTGCTTTTCATCAGCACGCTCTTTAACGCTTTCTATTGTTTTTATCGCTGCCTCATATATTTCATAATCATCATTAATATCTTCGGCCATTTTCTTGATTTCGCTGTTACGGCTAACTTCAGTCGGCGCATACAAAATGCCCTCAACACGAATTTTCATTCTATGGTCAATTCTTTTAGTATTAGCCTCTTTTTCGTCCTGCTTTTCTGCTAAACGATAGTGTAGAAAATACTCAAAAGCAATAACTATCAAGCAAAACAGCAGTCCGACAACAGCCAGTAATTCATACTTCAATAAATATGCTCCTTAAAATTTCATAAAATAGTTCTTTAAAAGTGTAAAACTTTCTTTTTCTCTTACTGTGTAATTTACATCTTCCCAGGTCTGCCACTTGAATATTTTGTAACCAGGACTATGTTTATCTTCAGGAAATCCGTAAAGCAAATCTCCCGTTTTGCGTTCACCTATCATAACCGAAGCAATAACACCGTTAGTTGAAGAATTTTTAAATCTGCTACCGCTTGGTTTTGAATCGTTAATTACAAGCTTTTTGCAAGGGTCCGCAAAGTTCAACCAGCTCCACGGAAGTCTTATGTAAATTGTAGAACCTGTTTGATAAAACTGTGTATCACCCTTTGAAAAGCCGCCGTAAATTAAATTAGCAACCTTATTATACTTTGCATTATAGCTTTCTTTTGTATAAGCTGAGCCTTTTGAACGGTCATAAGTTTTTGTTACATAAAGAGCCGATTTTTGCTTTCCGTCAAATCGCAAAACAAATTCCATACCCGAAAGCGAGTTAGGTGTAAACCCTTTTGCATAATAATACTCACCGTCATTTCGCTGGAAAGTGTCAAGTCCGACAAAAAGCGCATCGCTTTTATAGTTCATTTCCTCAAATAACTGCAAAGTAATATACATATACCCTGCGTCTGCCGATAACGACATCGCCTGAACCATATCGTCATCAGAAATAACTAAGCCAGGCTCTTTTTGTTGCTTAGATTCCATTGCAACAACACCGCTCATTTGCGCTTCATCGCAAACATTTTGCCACATATGATTGTTGTTATCATCTGCAATATATTTTTTCATACTGCTTGAAACATCGTTCCAACAGTCGTTTAAATCATAAACAACTGCACCTAAGCATTCATAATCTCTTACAGCGCTTAAGGCTTCAACAAGTCTTCTTCCTTGCTCAGCTTCGCTTACAGCCTTTTGCTTATAAACCGCATTAACATTTGAATAAGTAAGACCTGAAATAATAATATTTGACCTTGAAGTAATCATTTCTTCAAGAACAATTTGCAATTTTTCATAATCGTCTACTTGAACATTTTTTAAATTATGCACAAATTCCTTATCGTACATAATATCATTATAAAAGTAGTTTTCTAAGCTTTCTTTTGCAATGTCGTTAAAATTATAAGCATTTTTCGATTTTACAAAAGATACTTCTGAAAGCATACTTAATTCTGCGCTGACAGACGCAGGTGTGAAATAATCATAATTATTCTTTGAAACACTTTGAACACAATCATAAAGATATGAAGCAAAGCCTTTTATACCACTGTTTAATTGTGTATATTTTCCGTTATAAGAATAACCTTCTGCCCCTAAAATTGAATTACAATTATTATTGTTTAATTCAGGGTCAACAGTTATGCCGATAACATAAGCTGAAACATCTGTAAAGTAAGAAGCTTCGCCAAGATTTTTACCCTTTGCCGCCGAATTACCGTGGAGCGCTTTTACAACCGTTTCAATTGAATTTTCCCATGTTTTAAGACCATTTTCGCTTAAATAATCGGTAGCTTTCAACCCTTCAGGTGTAGGAATTCTTTGTATAATATAAAGCGGTGAATTCTTTTTATCCTTATTATATCGGCTGACCGCTGTATAAAACTCAGGTGGCAAAAGCTCTTTTGCCACAACGCAGTTAACCTTTAAATCGGAAGCTTTTTTAATAAGCTCTTCATAAAAAGTAAAGTCCCGTGAAAACTTATTTTTTCCTGGCTCAAAAGCGTTTACAGAAATTGATTTAAGATTTAAAGCTTTCCACTTTTTATCTTCATAAACTTGAAAAGCGCCATTAATGATTTTTGCAGTTTCTTTATGCGAAGAAGCTTTATTACTATGCTCATCTGAGCTTACGTCATCAAGAATTTTTCTCATTAAAGGATTATAAAAATTCCAGAAAAAGTTTGTAATATCTCCTTGTCTGTCAAACGAGAAAAACTTATAAAACTGATTTGAAAAAAGGAAATTGCCAAATCGGTCCCCTGCAGTATAATCATTAAAATCACCTGCGAAATAGTAAACAGGTGCATGACCTTTTTCATGCTTCCTTGAAATAGCACAAAACCTCGGAACCTTTGAAATTTGCTTGATTTTATGCATACCTTCTTCATTTAAATCAAATTCAAAGGTTGCTAAATGCTCGGTTGAATAGTCGGTATCAATAAGCTCAAACCAATTATAAAAATTGCAAGAGCTGATTCCCGAAAACTCATCAGAATATTTCTCATTCATACTTATTGAAAGCAAATTTTTAGAATTAAAATCTGTATTTTGCTCTAAAATAATAATTTTTCCTTCATTTGAAACAAGCAAAATGCCAGGACCTGAAAAACGCCACTCAACACCTTCTTGTTGTTCATACATCGGCTTTGCCCAATTCGGAACATCGGTAAAATCCTGTAAGTCAACTATATATCTGCCAATCCACTTTTTTTGCTTTATTCCAAAAAGAGTTGTAAGCTGAGAATAAACAGAGTCAGATAAAGGCGAGCTGAACAAGGTCGTTTCACCGATGATATATGCACCGTTTTCATAAGCGAATGATACAACCGACATATCATCAGAATTTATTCCTGCATCCTCAGGCGAGCCACCGTTAAAATATCCGTAGCTGTCATTGCCTAAACCATAAGCATCAGCAAGATAAACTAAATCAGGTGTTGTTTTAATCTCTTTAAGCTCAACATCGTGGTCATAAGCGCCGCTTTTATCAAGCATAGGACCGTAATAATCAGTTTTATAATCATACTTTGAGCCATCGGATTTAACATATTTTTGCTGGTTAAGCAAATAGAATAAGCCTCTGTGTTTTCGATAAACTGAATCTTTTTTAATGCTGTCATCTTCCGAATAAGAAAGCACTGTTTTATCTAAAACTGCAACATTAAGCGTCTTTGACGGTTTTACAAACCAGCCTGCAAAAAGCACAACAACGAAAGCGACCAAAACTGCTACCACAATGTGATACCATTTAAAGCGCTTTATCTTAAAAAACTTATTTAAGCTTTTTCTTTTTCCGCTGTTATCAACTTCTGTTGAAGCGGTTTTTGTCATTTTATCAGATTCAGCCATAACTTGCGTCAACTTTCTTAATTGTTAAATAGTTTCAAAGAATTTATCGCAAAGGAAAGGGTCAAATAATTTTCCTTTATTGTCTAACATATAGTTTTTTGCTCTTTTTTTACTCCATGCTTGTTTATATGAACGCTCTGAAGTAAGGGCGTCATAAACATCACAGATTGTTACTATTCTTGCTAGCAAAGGAATTTCTTCGCCTTTAAGCCCATTAGTACCTGTACCATCATATTTTTCATGATGATAATGAGCTATTTCAGCAGCTAATGAAAGCAAAGGTTCATCACTAAA
>CACZIY010000026.1 GCA_902781345.1 Oscillospiraceae bacterium
TTCCTTTAAAGCGCCTTGCTCTAAAAGCGAGCCAAAAGTTTTAGCCGCTGACAAAAGTTTTTCATCTTTTAAATCAGTACCAACAATAATTCGGCTTGGGTAAAGATTATCATAAAGCGCTTGCCCTTCACGCAAAAATTCAGGCGAGAAAATAATATTTTTGCAACCTGTTTTTTGGCGAATACTTTCAGTATAACCAACAGGAATAGTTGATTTTATAACCATAATCGCATTAGGATTATTTTTTATTACCAAATCAATAACCGCTTCAACAGCAGATGTGTCAAAAAAGTTTTTTTGCGCATCATAATTAGTCGGTGTAGCAATAACTACAAAATCAGCATCTTTATAAGCCGATTCACCATCAACCGTAGCCTTTAAATCAAGTTGCTTTTCCTCTAAATATTTTTCAATATACTCATCTTTAATAGGTGATTTTTTTGCGTTTATTAAATCAACCTTTTGGGGTACAATATCAACCGCTGTTACTTCATTTTTTTGTGCTAAAAGCACCGCAATTGAAAGACCGACATAACCAGTACCAGCCACTACAATTTTCATTTAATCTTCTCCTAACAATCCATTGATTTCTTACTAAATTTCAATATATATGGTTCTAATAAAGCAACATATCACAATGACAATAATAAAGAACTTACCACTACAAATATAAAAGCAAAAATTATATTCTCAATCTTTAATTGAACAGCAACATTTATAAAAATCATATGGAACAAATAAATTGGATAAGAAAAATCTTTTTTCCATCTTTTTATTTTTATTTTAAATGCCGTTGCAATAACTAAAATAATATAAATGAATTCTATAATTGATATAGTATTAGAAAATAACAAAGTTGTCTTTCCTGAAAAGTGAAAAATTTTAATATCAGTATTAATATTTAAAATCAAACACAAAAAATAAGAAGCGAAAATTATCCAGTAATATTTTACTATCGCGGGTATAATCTTATCACGATTATTATAAATAAACATAACCATAACAAAAATCCACAAATATGGAAATATTGTTTGTCCGTAAAGTTTGCCTAAATTATCTGGAATATATTTTCTAAACATATACGGAATTATATTTAAAGAACAAGAAATTACAAATGTTATTATCCAATAAATATTCTTTTTATTTTTAATCTTCGGATAGAAAATACAAACAAATAAATAATATTGAATTTCAACAAATATAGTCCATAAAGCACCATTTGGACATCCGACACCATAGCCTCTGAGCCAATCCATTGTATAAAACCTTAAAAATGTAAATTGAGTTATAAAATACACAATAGCATTTTTTCCAGATGGTACTTCATATAAAGTAAATATAAACATTGTACTAATTATCACTGAAATCCATAAAGCAGGATAAATTCGCATTATTCTCTTTTTTAAAAATCTTTTTGTATTCTCACTTCTTTCGAATGAATATGGAATCAAAAAACCACTAATAACAAAAAATATTGTAACACCATTAAAATATGTATATGGCGATAAAATGCTTGGTATATTTACTGACATATTACCATTAAAATGCAAAACTAACACAGACAACGCCGCTACTATGCGTAAAATATCAAACGAATTATTACCAATAACAGTCTTTTCACTTTCCATTTGTTTTCTCCTTTGAAATTTTATTTATATAAAATTTACATATCATATATATAAGAAAACCAACGCAAGCACCAAACAAGTCAATCCAAACATCAGAAATCTTTGATTTTCTGCCGCTGAACAATTGGATTGTTTCATCTAATAGTGCAATCGAAAATGATATATAAAAAGTGTTCAATAATTTTTGTTTATTATTTTTGGCAGAATATAAGCAGCAAATTAAAAACTCTAAAACACAAAATTCAGCACAATGTGTAAATTTCCTTATCTTATGTATCAAAAAAACATCAAGCCATTTATATTTTCCGTAAGGAATAAAATGCTGAACAAGATGTTTAGGAATATTTGCAACTACCATCGAAAACTCTTTATTCAGCATAGAGTTTATTAATATAAATCCCAATACTAATATAATAACAATACCTATTGCTCTTTTATTTTTCATAATAACTCTTATACCATTCAGCAAATTTACGCAAACCCTCACGCAATGGTGTTGATGGTTTAAAACCGAAATCTTTTTCAAGTGCAGAAGTATCTGCATAAGTTACAGGCACATCACCCGGTTGCATAGGCACCAATTCTTTATGTGCTTCAAAGTCATAATCTTTCGGCAATACATCTGCTCGAATAAGTTCTTGTTGCAATATATCAACAAAATCAAGCAAATTTTCAGGACTGCTGTTGCCGATATTATACACCTTATAAGGTGGTATTGGCAAGCCGTCTTCGCCATTTTTCTTTTCAGGTGCTTTAAACATTACAAGCTTAACACCTTTTACTATATCATCAACAAAAGTAAAATCTCGTTTGCAATTGCCGAAATTGAAAATCTTTATTGTTTCGCCATTTAACAGCTTATTTGTAAAGCCGAAATAAGCCATATCAGGACGACCGGCAGGACCGTAAACTGTGAAAAATCTAAGCCCTGTTGATGGAATATTATACAATTTTGAATAAGCATGAGCCAATAACTCATTGCTTTTTTTGGTTGCGGCATAAAGCGAAACAGGATTATCAACTTTATCATCAGTAGAGTAAGGCACTTTTTTATTTGAGCCATAAACACTTGATGATGAAGCATAAACCAAATGCTCAACAGGATAATTCCTGCAAGCCTCTAAAATATTATAAAAACCTATCAAATTTGATTCGATATAAACATCGGGATTCTCAATAGAATATCTAACCCCTGCTTGTGCCGCAAGGTTTACAACAATATCAAACTTGTATTGTTCAAAAACACTATTAATAAGCACTTTATCTGCTATATTTCCTTTAATGAAAAACCATTCTGAATTAGATTTTTCTGCTTGTTTTTTTATTTCCTCTAATCGAAACTCTTTAATAGAAACATCATAATAATCGTTCATATTATCAAGTCCAACTATTTTATAACTCTCTTCACTTTTTAACAATTCCAAGCACAAATTCGCACCTATAAAACCAGCAGCGCCTGTTACCAAAATAGTTTTTGACATACTTCTCACCTTAATATTGAAATATAATAAGTTCTTAACTCTTTACATATTCATTTTCAATTCTTTGAATTTATAAATACTTTTTTTAATTTTTTTGTAGATGGTATTTCAATAAACTTATGCAAAACAAACCCTATAATAATTGATAGAAATATAGGTATCAAAATAACAATCTCACTTGTTATTCCGTAACTCTCAAAAAGATTAATTATTGCATAGCCAAAATTTTGATGAATTAAATAAACAGCGTAAGATATTGAAGCTAAAAATGCTAAAGGCGATAAAAGTTTAGTTGTCTTTTCGTTTAAACTATAAAAACAGTATTTTGAGTTTAAAGCTACAAATAAAACAATCAAGAACAAAACAATAACAAATACCGTATATTGTATACTAAAACTCAATGCCTGATAAATAATACAAAAAAGACAGTTAATTATTGGCACTATAAATTCTTTAATACTTCTTGAATTAACAATGAAATAAACCATTATTCCTAATATAAAATGGTGCCCATATTTACAAATCAACAAATAATTAAAAAAAGTTATCACTAAATTATGATGATTTGCCGAAATAAAATGCATAGCTATTAACATTAAAATCCATACTAGCGAAAAATAATGCATCTTGTTTTTAAGATTTAACTTAAATATAATTCCAATAAGAACATAGAATATTAGTTCTCGCAATAAAGTCCAATATGCACCATCAACATACTTACCTTTAAACAACTCCGTCAACATAGTAAGATTTATTAAAAAATCTTTTATAGAAACAGAGTATTTAGGTAGAAACATTAAGCATATCACAATTGTTATAATCATACAAATCCAATATACTGGATATAACCTAATTGCTTTCGTTTTTAAATAATTTCTAAAGTTAAAATCACTTTTAGCCGTATAAAATGACAAAAAACCACTAAGTATAAAAAAAGTAGCAACAGCATAACATCCCCAATTAAAACGAATAGGATAATCTAAATCGCTTATTATTTGGCAGTATTGCGTTGTATAATGATAAAGTAAAATCATTACACAACTTATTCCTCTAATATAGTCAAGTTCAATAATTTTTTTATTACTCATATTAACCCAAAATTATATCACAAATTCTGTCAACATCTGATAAAGCAAGGTCGGCATACATAGGAATTGTAAGCACCTTGTTTGAAATATCAAACGCAACAGGCGTTTTTGAAACATCAAAATCATAACAATCGTATGTATTTGTAAGCGGATAAAAATACTTTCTCGCCAAAATATCGTTTTCTTGAAGTTTTTTTGCAACTTCATCACGATTATATTTGTAACCGTCAAAAACGACTGGAAAATAAGCGTAATTTGGCTTTAAATTGTCTTTTTCTTTGCAAAGCTTAATACCACTAACGCCGTCTAAATGACTCATATATCTTTCATAAACTGCTTTGCGCTTGGCGATTTCGTCGTCAATATGACGCAAATTACAAAGCCCCATAGCAGCTGCAAACTCGTTCATTTTAGCGTTGCCGCCGACAGCCTCAACCTCTTCGGCATTTTTTATACCGAAGTTTTTAAGGTTGTTAAGCGTGCTTTTCAAGCTCTCATCTTTATAGCAAACGCAACCGCCCTCGATTGTGTTATAAACCTTTGTAGCGTGAAAGCTAAACATCGAAGCATCGCCCAAATTGCCGACCTTAACGCCGTCAATTTCCTCGCCGAAAGCGTGAGCCGCATCATAAATAACCTTTAAATTATGCTTTTTGGCAATGCTCTCAATCTTTTTATAATCGCAAATATTACCATAAACATGAACAGGAATTATTGCCGAGGTTTTTTCGGTAATAAGGCTTTCGATTTTATTTACATCAATGGTATAATCGCCATCGTTAATATCGCAAAAAACAGGTGTCAGACCGTTTCGCACAATGGCGTGAGTGGTAGAAGCAAAAGTGAACGGAGTTGTAATAACCTCGCCTGAAAGCCCCATCCCGTCAATAACCATCTCGAGCGCCATATGACCATTTACAAACAATGTTAAATTATCGACACCCAAAAACTCACAAAGATTTTTTTCAAGCTCTTTGTGCTTTGCACCGTTATTTGTAAGCCATCTGCTTTCCCAAATATCTTTTATCTCCTCACAATACTCCTCAAAAGGAGGCATTGAAGACCTAGTAACATTAATCATTGTTTCTCCATCTCCAGTTTGATATCTTTTAACATAGAAATATAATTATACTTTGGCTCATATCCAAGTTCATTTTTTGCAGAGCTAATATCCATAATATATTGTGGGGCATTGGGCATATCAGGACGCATTATTATTTCAGATTTATGATTATCATCACCAAAAACTTCTATCATTCCTTTTATTTGGTCCAAAAGTGATGTTCCAACACCAGTTCCAACATTATAATAACCTTTTTCGCGATTGACAAAACATGCTTTAAACAACATCTGACAAAAGTCTTTAACATAAACCATATCCTTTTGTCTCGTGCTATCTCCCCAAACTTCTATAGGTTCGCCAGCAATTGCTTTTTCAATAAGTAATCTATATCCGATTTTTCTTTTTTCTCCGTCAACATAATAATGAGAAATTGGTGAATATAAATAAATTGTTGGAAGTCGAAAGATAAACTTTTTTAATCCATACATTTGATAAAAATTTTCAATCATATCGACCGCAAAGTTTTTAGTCATAACATAAATTGTGTGATCAGTATTAAATGAAAACTTTCTTTGCATATCAGTTTTAATTATAAGCTCAGTATTACCATAATCCTTTATATCGCCAAAACTTTGTGCAAAAAGAATGCGATCAGCATGATTATCCCTACAAAACTCTAGTATATTAAGTGTTCCTGTGATATTAATATCTATATAAGCATGCGGGTTATATCCTTTCATTCTTGCAGGCATAATTCCCGCTAAATCCACTACTGCATAAATATCTTTTGGCAATATTTTGAATTCATCTTTTTTGCTAATATCCACCTTATAATAGGGAACACCTATTTTATCAAAATAATCAGTATCTCTTGAACCAGAAGCAATGATCTCATACTCATTTTCAAAATAATTCTCTTTAAAATAATTTATAAAGTATTTACCTGTATTGCCACTAGCTCCAAATACTAATACCTTTTTCATATTTTAACCTCCAAATATAAATAACTATTTCAAATTAACACTAATCCATTTTTCAGAATTATCCATCATATCAAGCATTTGCTCTTCAGTTTCAAATTTCATAATAAGAATTCCAAGGCATGTGTTTGCACCGGTAAACGCTTTAACGCAATCTCCTTTTTTTACAGCAATATGCTCTTCAACAATGCATTTCTTAGCCTCTTCACATATTTCAATGCTTTTTAAAATACCACTTTTCAAACTATGTATTGCAAAATAAGAATAACAACCTTTAGCAGGAACTAAATCAATTTTACTGATCTTTTTTCCCATCGCAATTTCAACGGCATATTCAACTAAATCAACACCGGTTGCATATTGAATAATTTGAGGAATATAGTTTCCTCCGCTTCTTGGAGCAATCTCCATCAGGTACACATTTAAATCTTTATCAATTCTAATATCAAAATTATAAGTACCTGATTTCATATTTAATTTAGTGATTAATCGTTGAATCTCATTGTGGATTTTATTATGTACTTCTTCCGGCATATTATAAGGGAAGCTAGCTGCAATAGGTACAAACGGATTCTCGCATTTAGGATTAAAATGGTCATTTGCAAAACATCTAAAAACTAATTCACCATCTAATACCATACCATCTCCGGCAACTTGATATCCAAATTTTTCAACAAATTCTTCAATAATAACCGTTTTATTTCTCGAAAATCTCATTGCTGTAGCAAAACAACTTTCTAATTCTGATATTTCATCTACTCTTGAAACGCCTTTGCTACCAGAAGAATCAACAGGTTTAATTATAACAGGTAACTTAAACTTACTAAATGATTTTTTAGCATCTTCAAATTTTGTAAAACTCATTGCAAAAGGAGTATTAAAGCCATTTTCTTTTAAAAACTGTCGAAATAAACCTTTATTACAAAGAATTTCAACAGATTTATAAGGATTTGTAGGAAAACCTAGTTTCTCAGCAACATACGCCGCCGTAGGTGCTGCAGGATCGGAAGCATAAGCTAAAACTCCATCAATATTTTCTTTAATAGCTACATCTAAAACTGCTTCTTTATCAGTTGTGCTCACAAGATAGAATTTATCAACCAAATACTGTCCTGGGTTATCTGTCAAAAAATCACATAAAACTGTATAATACCCTAATTTTTTAGCAGTTTCAATAGCAACAATTTGCTGCATAGAACCACCTAATAACAAAATCTTTTTCATAATACCTCAACTTTTATAAAAGTTTGATTTTTTCAGTTTTTGTTTAACAAATGAAAATAAAAATGTAAATCCAACTGTTTTAAACATTGCTGAAATTAATATATAAACCAATCCGCCAACTAATACTTGTATTATAAGTGTAACAAAATTTGAAAGCAGACTAAAAGCACCTATACTGTAAACACATAGAGCCATTACAACCGAAATTATTAAATTTGGTAAAACATCGACTACTTGTTCTGAAAATTTATATTTTAAAATTCTCTTGTTAGCAAATAAATTCATTATAAGCGAAACAAATCCCATAAATGCAACAACACACGCCACCAGTATAATATTGTTAAAAAATGATACAATAATTAACAAAACAACAGAAAACGATCTTTTTATAATTTCGAATCTCATAAAAATATCACTTCTACCAATTGCATTATATGGTTGCATATTTGCATTATTAATTACATTAATCGCAAAAGGAATACAAAAAATTCTTAAAAGTGGAACAATCGGCAACCACTTTGCAGTAAGTATAACAGGAACCATTTTATCAGCAGTAGCACTAAGTCCAGCCATTATAGGTAAAATAATAAAAGATGAAACTGCCATAAGTTTTCTTGTAACCTTTTTTACTTCATCCATGCTATCCTGTACTTTGCTAATAGTAGAAAAAATTGCACTAGTTAAAACTTCAGTCGAAGTTCTTGAAAATAAATTAGGAAAAACCTGAGATTTGCTGTAATAACCGAGCGTTGTTTTATCAAAAACTTTACCAATAACCATCGTATAAATATTTTGATGTAAAGTACCGATTAGCCAACCCACTGTCAACTTCCAAGAATAAGAAAACAGATTTTTAAATTTTTGATAAGACATTTTGAAAAGTGGTTTCCATCTTATTGCTATGCTTAATGTCAAACATAATGTTAATTTATTTAAAACATTCGCATAAACCAAACTCCATGCACCAAATCCGAGTTTTCCTAAAGCAATTCCAGCACCTCCATAAACAATAGTTGCAAGTAAATTAGCTATAAAGCTTTTTTTAAATTGAAATGTACGGTTTAATTCAGTTGTTTGCATTGCAGCAAAGGCGCCAATAATAATAGATAATGACATAACTCTCAACATTGATTTAATTTCAGGAGAATTATAAATATCAGCTATTAAAGGTGAAGAAAAAAACAATACTAAATAAAGAAAAACAGCGATAAAGACTTGTATCCAAAAAACTGTTGATTTATCAATTTCATCACTATCTTTCTTTTGAATAATAGCAGTACAAAGTCCGTTATTTACTAAGGTGTTTGAAATATCAATAAACACCAACATAATAGAAATAACTCCAAAATCTTTTGGCAACAAAATTCTTGCTAAATAAATAGGCAAAACAAGGTTTAAAAGGTTTAAACCGATTCGTTCAAAACCTTTCCAAAGAACTCCGTTAAATGCTTTGCTTTTTAAGTCCTGTTGCATTTATTTCTTACCTTTCTTAAAACTTTTCTAAAAACTTTTCTAAACATACAGTAAAAACCTTTTATTTTCAATTTCAATGATAAGCTACTATTAAAATCTCTTAATTCTTGCTCGTTTATTATAAAGTCCTTTCTTTTAAAAAACAATGAATAATATAAGAACCCTATTCTACAAGCATTTATATTTGAAAAATCATATTTTCCGTCAAAATATTCATCCAAGGCATCGGTAACTTGAAAAAACATTCTGGTATTCTTAATTAATCCTTTTTTTTCAGATTGAGAGAAACTAGCACTATCCAAAACATCTGTTAATCTATGAGCTAACATAGGTTCACCCATATAATAAATATCACCTTTATCAAAAAACAAAGCTAAAGTGGCTATATCTCCCATTGTTGTATAGCTATTTCTTAAACGCATATATTTTTCATCAGGATTTATAAAATAATTTCTTCCAAACATAGTATTGCAATGGATAAAAACACCTTTGTTTAAATAATCATTCATTGTGTAAACATGATCTTTTTTATTTTCAACCGCACTGTAAATAACTTCACCGTTAGGCTTTGCATAATAATAATTATGACCTACCGCACTATATTCCGGATGACTTTCGAGAAAATCAAACTGTTTTTGAAGCTTATTTTCGTCAATCCAAAAATCATCGCCCTCTATGCCAACATAGTATTTTCCAGTTGCCATTCTTTTTACACCATTATTATTTTGAGCAGGACCTACATTTTCATCGTGTAAAATTAACTTAATAGTATCAGAATATTTTTTCTTATATTCTAATAAAATCTCCCTAGTATTATCCGGTGAACAATCTTCACCTATTATTATTTCGTATTTAAAATTAACTTTTTGCATTAAAATACTATTTAAACATTGACGAATATACTTTTCTTGAAAATATGTTATAACACCTATGCTTACTTGTACTTCACCCATAAAGCTAACACCTCATTCTCTATTTTTTAAGCCACATAAAAATAATTCTCAATGTGTTTCACAATCAATCCTATTAATCAATGAATAGTAGTCATTTTTTGAAAAAAGTCTAAAAATATATTTATACTTAAAAAGTTTATTTATTGCTATAAATAAAAACCTTCTTCCTCTCTTGTCTATACAAGATTGCAATAACCAAAACAAATCATTATTAGCAATCTCATCAAACTTTTTATTAACTACACCGTCATGTGTTATTTCTTCTGACCGTTTTTTAAAATGTGAAATAACCAAACTATTCTCATCTAATCTAACTAAATTATTTTTTTAATTATTGGAATATAGGAAACTGTAACTCCAGTTTTATCTATATTAATTTCAGTTAACAAGCCTGTTTTGAATTCATCACAATTTGATATATCAAACAAAAAATTACCTTGTCCATATACAATGGTGCCATTATTATATATTTCCTCACATCCAACACAATGACTATGCTGACAAATTACAACATCAGCGCCATTTTCAATCATACGTCTACATCTTTTTTGTTGCATAGGCGTTGGATATCTATATAATTCTTTTCCTCCATGAAATAACACGATTACATAATCAACTTTTGATTTTAAAACCTGGATATCATCCAAAGAGTATAAAGCGTCAAAAGGATTAGCTCCTGAGCTTTTTTCAGATGCTATTGAAAACTCATGTTCTGCGCAAGAATATATTCCAACTTTAACTTCACCATTATCAATTATAAATGGGTTTTTTGCTCTTTCTAAATCCTTTCCTGCACCAATGTAATTGATGTCATTTTCTTCAAGTGTATTTATTGTGCTGATTAAACCATCTTCACCGTGATCTAAAATATGATTATTAGCTATTGATAATAAATAAGAATTTAATGCTTTTATTCCGCAAATAGTTGATGTTTCCGCACTCAATGCAGGTCCACACTTATTAATAGGTGTATCTCCATTATATAATGGTACTTCAAGATTAAACACCGAATAATCGGCAGATTTTAGTATTTCAATAATTTTTTACCAAAAATCTGCTCAATATCTCCTGATTTAAATAAATCACAGTTTGAACTAGTAGGTACTAAATCTGCTCCTATAATTATTTTCATAAATATACCTTTCTATATTTTTACATTATTATAAAACCAATTTATTATCTACCCTGAAACTTAATTATGCTTTCATCTATTATGTTTCCTCTTTCAACGACAAGAGCGTTTCTTAAATCTGCATCAATACAATCCTCCATTAATTGCTCAATGTATTTATAAATGACTTTTGAATTATTAATTGAAAAAGTTTTATGAAACAATGTTGGTGTATGATCAACAACATAATGCATAATCCCATCAACATAATATGTAGGATTGTCAATTGTAGTAGGAACGCTTGTTTCAATACCGCCATTTTTATCACAGCTTACATCAATAATCATTGCATTTTTTTTCATTCTTTTAAGGTCTTCTTTAAAAACTATATGATCTTTTCGCATAACATCCCATAAAACGCAATTTACAATTACATCATAGTCAGATATTTCTTCTCTCAATAATTTTTCTGTATGTCTATCATACTGAATAATATCAGCACCTAACATACTAAGAACCTTTAAAGCACCACGAGCAGTGTTCCCACGACCTATTACAGCTACCTTTGTTTCATAAGGCATTCTACCAAAGCATTGGAAAGCATGCATAACTGCTGCCTCTCCAGCTAATTCATTATTTCTCCAAAAAATATGACGACCTTGATGAAACATGTTTTCCCACGCATATGCGGTTAACTTGTTATTAATTAATTTATCAGTTATTTCTCTATTCTGAGTAGCATGAACCCAACCAAAAATAGTTTGATTATTTAGAGCATCCAAATAATCGCCATCTCCTACTTTAGGATCACAAATTATATCTTTTGTGAATACTTCTTCATGAGAACAAATATTACAGCCTATTTTTAAGAATTCTTTATCAGATATTCCTAAAACATCTCCATATCCGTTCTCGAAAAACAAAAAATTGGGATTTTCCATCAATTTTATTTGTTCAGGCAATATTGCTCTTCTATTTTCATTCTCTTTATGACTAATTGGAAAACCAACTGTTTTCATGTTGCACCTCTATAATATTCTTTATACTTTTTCAAGATTAATTAAATCTCCAAATATTTTTTCTGCCTCGGGTAATAGATTATTATCCATTCCTGACTCTGAAAAAAAGGTCAATTCACCAAAATAAGGTTTGTTTTTTGAAGAAAACAAATCAACCCTCACATGAGGAAATCCTTTTGATAGTTTTTCTGCTAAATCAAACATTTTATCAATACAATCTGGAAAATTGACATGAAAATCATCAGAGACTAGTTTACTTCTTTTGTTTAATCTTAATAGTTTACGGCTTTTATCAAAAAAATAGTATTTTGGATCGCCAGTATTTCTATCAATACATATCATCACGCTATAAGCAAGTCCATCAAAACAAAAGAATTTGTAATCAGTTAAACCACTTTCAACATTATCGTCATCACTTAAAAATTCTTCAGCAATTATTCTTGGCTCAACATTTTTATACGGCCATTCACGGCCATGATAATAATAATTGCTTCTTAAGCTTCTGTTAATTTTCTTTTTTGCCGATTTAATGTCAAATTTAGATTTATCTTTACAAATAACCAAACCGCCACTGTCATGAGTGCATTTTAATACGAATTGATTCGGCAACTTATCAAAATCAATATCATCAAACTTGTCCCATACACCAAGTGTTGGTATTATGTATTCCGCTCCTATTTTATCAGCTACTATTCTTTTAACTTCATATTTATCAACTAATTTTGTATACTCTGGATTTCTGTCATACAGTTTCAGCCATTGAAGCTTTTCATTAAAAGTTTTTGGATTATCAAGGTCTAGCTTCTTACCCATTTGAAGTCTATACATTAATTTCAAATATTTTTTATCAGACAAACGGTTAAATATACCTTTTGTTTCAAAATATTGAACTATTTTTTTAGGGTTGGTTATTGCAATGATTAGTCTTTTCAAATTCATTATTGTATAATCCTCCCTTTTTTTCCACTTTAATAAACATGTAAACCAAAGAATAAATAACAATTAAAAACTTACTTGAATAATTTACTTGCCACCATGAAATAAATAAAACCAATAACATAATAAAAGTAAAAACAAAAAGGATAGGACCATTTTTTTTCTTACAAAACCACATCTTTAACAAGCTTATCATCATTGAAATGATCATTGAATAATATATAGCAAAGCCAACAATGCCTGTAGAACTAAGTAATTCCAAATAATTATTGTGTGAATAAGTTAAGAACCCGTAACCAATGGATTTCAAATAAACCGGAAAACAATTGTGTCCATATCCTATAAAAGGATGACTTAAAAACAACTGCCAAGCCTGTTCTTTAAAAAAATTTCTTTCAATAATGCTTGCGTCACCTGAAGATTCACCTACAACTGCTGAAAACAAATCTTCCATTCTAACCCCAATTATTGAATAAAATATCTTATTGTTCATTACAAAATACGCAATTAGAATTAAAGCGATACTTGCTAAAACAATTTTTAACAATTTTGAGAGAATAGCTTTATAATCTGTATTTTTTCTTCCTGAATAAATACTACTCACTATAATTCCAACAACTGCCATTATAAATCCTTTTCGTGATCCAGAAAAGATTACCAACAACATAAATGCAATTATATATATAATATAATAATACTTTTTTTTAGTATTAACAAAATAAAAAGACAGAATAATACCTATAGCGAAACGAAATCCAACATCATTAGAATTCAATCCAATTGATTCACCTATACGTTCTGTGCCCCATTGTTCAAAAGGCGTTCTAATTAAAAGCATTATCGCAGTAAATAACAATGAATAAATCAAACACTTTAAAACAAGTTCAATATCTTCATCGTTTTTTATTATATTAGTTAAACAAAATACAATAAATATTAATTGTAAAAATGTAGTGTTCAACGATAAAACGTTACCATTAGAGGGAGCCCAAATAATTGATAAACAGGCAAAGCCAAAAAAAACACAAATCCATAAAATCATGTTATTAAATTTAAAACTTCCCTCATTAATCTGAATTATAAAACTAATACCTACAAAAAATACAAATGAAGACAATGAAAATACATAATCAAATCCTTCATTTGTCTGACAGCCGGATATTGCACAAAAATATATAAAAAGGAAAAAATTGCGTATTGAAGCAATATCTATACTACCATTTGAATGGTTTTTTGATATTATTATTTAAATCACCTATCCTTGTAAAATATGCATTAATCTTGAAACAATAATTTTGGCAGAATAACTATTTTTTATAAAAATTCTGGCTTGATTAGCTAAATGCTCTTTATCTAATTTAAAAAGCATTTTTCTAATTGCATTTTCCATTGCTATGCTATCATTTACCGGAACTAAAAGACCGCTTTCTCCATCAACAATTAAATCCGAAGGGCCAGTCGGACAATCGGTTGAAATACACGGAACTCCTGCTGCCATTGCTTCCATCAACGAGTTTGGCATTCCTTCAAAATCTGAAGATAATATGTATAAATCTATACTCTCAAACATAGATTTCATATCATTGGTTCTGCCCATTAAAAACACACTTTTATTAAGCTGCTTTTCATTTATATAGTTTTGCAAATCATCTCTTAATTCGCCGTCACCATAAATCTGCAAAATAACATTGCTATTCTCTTTACAAATATTCTCAACAGAATCAATAAGCAGTTTAAAGTTTTTTTGATAAGTCAATCTGCCAGCAGATGCAATAATAAATTTATCTGACTTCTTATTCTTTTCAGCTTGAAATAACTCTTCTCTTACTGGATTCGGCAAAACAAAAATTTTATTATGAATCTTTTTACAAAAATAATCTTTTTGTTCATTATTCTGAACAATAGTTTTATATGAATGATTAATAAATAAATCTCTCAAGAATCTATGAAGTTTATTTTTAGGTAAAGTTTTTGGATTATTTCTTACAGTTTGAATTATTTTATAATCCAATCCAAAGAGTGCTACACAAGTTTGAATACAAACATGCGATAAAAAAGGTACTATATAATCAGGGTTGTATGCTTTGGTTATTCTTCTTAACAATGCAAGCCTTTTATAATAATTCATTTTATTATAATCATCTTCAAAACCATTTGAAAGATATACTTTTTTTACTGTTATATCAGTTGGATATTCATTTTCAGTTCTAAAATATATTAAAATCTGAACATCATTTCCTTGAGCAACAAGCTCATTTGATAAAACTGAAACAACTCTTTCAGCACCTCCAAAAGACAGTGAAGGTATTACAAACATTATTTTCATATTTTTTCCTTTTTATGCTATTATGTCATAAAAATCAGTATATTTTTTTAAAACTATACTCTCAATATAATTTTCTTTAACTCTTTTAACATTAAAATCTGCTAATTCTTTTCTTTTACTCGCATCAGCTAATTGATTAATTGCTTCAATCAATTGATTAGGCGCTTGTTGGTCAATAATAATCCCACCTTTTCCATAATCAATCATATCAGCATTCGCTGCCCAGTCCGTTACAATGCAAGGTAATCCAGCTGCCATAGCCTCGGTTAATGCGCAAGAAAAGCCTTCGCCAAAATATCTTGATAAAAACAAAAACACATCATTATCATCAAGTTGATTCTTTACATAGTCAGAGTTTTGAACACCATGTAAAACCACATTGTTTGTTTTTGGCATTTTTTTAATTTCATCAGAAACTGCACCAACTAAATTAAACTCTATATTGGGAATGCTTTTAGCTGCAAGAATTATTGTGTCGCAACCCTTTTCCGGGGTTACACCTCCAACAAAAAGTACTTTCTTAATTTCATTTCTAATTATTTTTGGTTTATTAATATTAGTTTCTTCTTTCATCACAAAATTAGGTATTATTTCAACAACTAATTTTTCATTAAAACCTTTAACAAAATCATAAGATTGTCTATTCAAAACAATTATACCATCACAAAGTTTTGAAAATATCTTAAAAACAAATCTTTTAAACCCAGTATTTACAACATTCGGAACAGTACAATGACAATGAAGAATAAACTTTTTTTTATATTTCTTTGCAATTATTCCTGTTACTGTCTCTCTAATCATACCAAAAACAGTGCATGGAATATTTGTATGTACAACCTTAATATCTCTATCATTTTTTAGATAATCTTTTTCTTGTTTCCAAATATTTTTACTTCTTATATATTCATCCTTAATATTTCTATTAGTATTTTCAAATGGGTCACGACCATTAATTGTGTTTGAATTCACATGGTCAATCTCCCAACCATCTGGAAGTCCAAT
The DNA here is from genome assembly GCA_902781345.1 of Oscillospiraceae bacterium. Classification (GTDB taxonomy): domain Bacteria; phylum Bacillota; class Clostridia; order Oscillospirales; family Acutalibacteraceae; genus RUG11462. The sequence goes on from CACZIY010000026.1 coordinate 16,285, forward strand.
TGATAATATCCTTTTTGTCCAAGTAGCAATTCCACCTGCAGGAGGAGGGTAATGTGATATAAGCAATACTTTTTTCATAAATAACACCTTAAAATTTAAATGTTTCTTTAAAACTTAAATTATTTTTATCTTTTTCTGAAATTATTAATTCAACGCCGTCTTCTAAAGGCCAATCTACTGCAATATCAGGGTCGTTCCACATAAGGCCGCCCTCATCGCCCGGATGATAAAAGTCGGTACATTTATAACAAAACTCGGCGGTATCTGACAATACCAAAAATCCGTGAGCAAAACCGGGTGAAATATAAAACTGCTTCATGTTTTCCGCTGTCAGCTCAATGCCATACCATTTGCCGTAGGTTTTAGAATCTTTTCGCAAATCAACCGCAACATCAAAAACGCTTCCCTTTATTACCCTTACCAATTTACCTTGCGGAAACTGCTTTTGATAATGAAGCCCTCTAAGCACACCTTTTTTTGACATACTCTGATTGTCTTGAACAAAAGTCATATCAAGACCTGCTTCTTTCATATCGTTTAAATTATAAGTTTCAACAAAATAGCCTCGCTCATCACCATGAACAGTAGGTTCGATAATATAAAGCCCTTCAATAGGCGTTTTTGTAACTTTAATTTGACTCATTATCTGCACTTCGCTTCTAATATCTTCTGTATTTTTGTATTATTACCCCAAACGGCATCTGAATCATATGCTCTATCTGGAAAAGCGCCGTACTTTAAGGCAATATCATAATTATTCTCTTTTATAAATGCTTCAACTCTATCAGCCAAACTTACAGGTTTTCCAGAACAAATATTTATTATTCCATTAATCTCTTTTTGCGTACAGGCCGATGCAACTTGCAAAGCAAATTCATTATAATCAAGAAAATCGTATTTATTCTTTCCTGTTGTAAATGGAAACTCTTTTTTTCCACATTCATTCGCTTCGGTTATTTTTGAAAAAATTGAACTACCGAATTTTGAATTTCCAACAATATAATAACCCCTAAGCCATTGAAAAA
>CACZIY010000027.1 GCA_902781345.1 Oscillospiraceae bacterium
ACCCAATTAATAATATTAACTTAGTGAAAATTCTATACTAATTGTAACACAAAATAAAAATAAAACAACCTTTTTATTATTTTTTGTGAATTAAAACATCTTCGACATTACATTCAAGTATATTGCATAAATCATCTAATGTTACAGTTGTAATAGGTTTATTATGTTTCAGCCTGTCAATCAAACTTCTACTGATGTTGTGTTGATTGATTAATTTATAAGTTGTTATATTCTTTTTCTTTATTGTATTGAAAAACGGTTCATAAGAAATCATTCTACCACCCTCTCAATACAATGATATTTTATGCTCTTTCTATTGACAATTGTCGATATATAGAGTACAATATTAGTATGCACTATTTATAGAGTGTAAATGTATTAAGCAGCAAAGGAGAAATATTATGAAATTAAAAGGAAAACTGAATAGCTTTAGAATTGAACACGGTATATGTAAGAGAAATTTTTGTTCAAATGAAGAAAACCAAAAATACAAAAAAATACTTGCAGAAGGTGGCACTCTTCCAGAAAATGTATTTAATTATACAGATGATTGGACTCGAGATGGAGAAGAATTCTATACTATTCAAAAAAGCGACTTAAGTGAAGAAGAAATAAAAGAATTACTTATGTACAAGCAACTAAGTATGGTAAACACAATTAAAAATTGTGTTGTTTTCTTTACAGTATTAACTGTAATTGGGCTTATTGCCTATCTTCTATTGTTACTAAATCCTATTCATTAATTCTTGAAAAAAATAACATATACAAACGGGACGTCAGGGATGCCGTCCCCTACACCAAATATTAAAATATGTGCTGACAATGTAGGGGTCGGGTTCCTACACGACCCGTTAATGTTTGTTGAAGCATCTAAAAAAAGTCATTCCGAGTAATGCGAGGAATCTCATCTATGAGATTCTTCACTTCGTTCAGAATGACCTTGTTGTAAGTTTGTGCAAAACAAAAAAACCGTTTCCTTTTGGAAGCGGTTTTATTTTTAATAAATCAAACATTATAAAAAATCATTGACATTTATTCTGTAATTCATATATAATATAATTGTAGTAAAAAACTGCAAAATGAATTAACTTAAAGGAGATGTTAAAATGAAAACAAAACAAATTATTTCTCTTGCGCTCATATCGCTAATCGCAATTTTGTCGTTGACAAGTTGTTTCGGTTCAAGCGATTTAAAAAAGAGCGTTGAGAATGCGTTGAACAATGAAAAAGTGACCACCGAGCAAACAACAACTCTTGAAAACTCTGATGATAAAGATGTTGATGTTGACGTTGACTCGGGTTCCGGCAGCACAAATTGGAAAACGTTTTTAAAAGAATATGAAGAATGGGTTGACGAATACATAGCAATTACTAAAAAATATAAAGCAAACCCAAGCGATTATTCAGTTTTATCAGAATATACAGAATTAGCGCAAAAAGCGTCTGAATGGTCTGTTAAAGCAGATGATATCACCAAAGAATTAAAGAACGCTTCGGCTGCTGAACTTGAAGAATATGATAAAGAATTATCAAGAATAAGCGATAAACTAAACAGCGTTGACAACGAATAATTTTATAAAAAACAAAAAACCGTTTCCAAAAAGGAAACGGTTTTAATTTGCATAAATTGCAATTGCTATTACATAAGTTTTGCTGGATTAACTTTAACGCCAGGACCCATTGTAGTAGCAACAACACATGATTTGATGTACTGACCTTTAGCACTTTCAGGTTTTGCTTTAACGATTGCTTCTAAAAGAGCTTTAAAGTTTTCGCCTACTTTTTCAGCACCGAAAGAAACCTTGCCGATAGGACAGTGAATAATATTGGTTTTATCAAGACGATACTCGATTTTACCAGCCTTAGCTTCCTCAACAGCCTTAGCAACATCTTGTGTTACTGTGCCTGCTTTTGGTGAAGGCATAAGACCACGAGGACCGAGAACTTTACCTAAACGACCGATTGTACCCATCATATCAGGGGTAGCAACAACTACGTCAAAGTCCATCCAACCCTCATTCATAATTTTAGCAACTGTATCAGCATCGCCGATATAATCAGCGCCTGCGTCTTTAGCAGCGTCAGCTTTGTCGCCTTTTGCGAATACCAAAACTCTAACTGTTTTACCAGTACCGTTAGGTAAGATAACAGCGCCTCTTACTTGTTGGTCTGCATGTCTTGAATCAACGCCCAAACGAACGTGAACCTCAACTGTTTCATCAAATTTTGCAGTTTTTGTTTCAACTGCAAGTGCAACAGCCTCTTCTACATCATATAATTTTGTAGAATCAACCTTTTTTGCACTATCTACATATTTTTTGCCGTGTTTCATTAATTTTACCTCCCATTAAGTGGTATGCGGATTTTTCCTCCCACGCGGGAGCATTAATCGACAACTTCAATGCCCATACTTCTTGCTGTACCTGCAATCATTGACATAGCTGTTTCAATACTTGCAGCGTTCAAGTCTGGCATTTTCTGCTCTGCGATTTTTCTGACCTGCTCTCCGGTAATTTTTGCAACTTTATCCTTGTTTGGCACTCCTGATGCCTTTTCAATGCCACAAGCCTTTTTAATAAGAACTGCAGCAGGAGGAGTTTTAGTTACAAATGTGAACGAACGATCTTCAAATACTGTGATAACAACAGGAATAATCAAACCTGCGTCATTTTTTGTGCGTTCGTTGAATTCCTTTGTAAAAGCCATAATGTTTACACCGTGTTGACCGAGTGCCGGACCAACAGGTGGTGCAGGAGTAGCTTTTCCAGCTGGAATTTGAAGCTTAATTAAGCCGGTAATTTTTTGAGCCATTATTTAGCACCTCCAAAATACGTGGTTACGGCGGAAAGAGTATATTTTTATCTTTCCTCCCACAGAGGAGAACTTCCCTCTCCTCCAGGACATTTCGTCCATATAATATGCGGTTTTTCCGCAGATTATTTAAGCAAGTTCAATCTGTGAAAGTTCCAATTCTACAGGAGTTTCACGACCAAACATAGACAGAATTACCTTAACATAATTCTTATCAGTATCAAGTTCTTCAACTACACCGCCAAAGCCAGAAAGCGGACCGTCGATAATATTAACATTATCGCCTACCTTGTAAGAAACAACTACTGAAGATGTTTCTACACCAAGCTTTGCCACTTCTTCATCTGAAAGCGGTACAGGGTCGGTTGAATTCGCACTGACAAATCCGGTTACACCTCGAATGTTACGAACAACAAACCACGAATCATCCGTTACAATCATTTTGACAAGAACATATCCAGGGAAAATTTTTCTTTCAATCTGGCGTTCCTTGCCGTCTTTAACCTCTGTTATGGTCTCTGTTGGGATTTTTACTTCATAGATAAAATCTTGAAGTCCACGGTTCTCAACTATTTTTTCAATAGAGTCCGCTACCTTATTTTCATAACCTGAATAGGTGTGAATAACATACCATTTTGGTTCTGACATATAGGATTCATCCCTTCTTTTTTAGATTTTTCTTTAAAAATTATTAGCCTTTAAGACCAACGAGATATTTCAAAAGGCTTCCGAGACCCCAGTCAAGCAACCAGATATATGCGCCTACGATAACGCACATAACAATAACTACTATAAAGTTTTTAACTACAGTAGATCTTGTAGGCCAAGAAATGTTTTTGATTTCTCTTTTGTAATCTTTAAAGAATCTTTTGATTCGTCTTGGTATTGTAACCTTTGCGCCATTAGATGCTTTTACCTCGACATAATCGGATACTAACATTGATACTGTTGCTAATACCAACAATACACAAACTACGATAAATACAACTAAAAATGTATTTTCAAGTGATATATTCTTAACAGGGATTTTCTTAATACCTTTAAGTGTATATCTGTTATCAAAGTATTGTGTAACAGGATTAGCGAAATACAACACGCATACATTAATGAATGTTGCAATTGAAAAACCAAATGATGCATATTTTGCACCAGGTTTTTTGTAGCTAACAAGTGAGAACACTAAAGTCAACGCAGTAAGAATGAAAGCAAGAATATAGTATGAACTCTTGTAGAGCTCTGCACTGCTTTTCGAAAACTCAAGCGTTGTACCAAATGCAACTTGAAAGCCTGAAAGATGAAAACCGTCCGCATTTATAAAAGGAAAAAAGAATAAAGCGATAACGGTTGCTGCGCTGACACTGACAAGCGCTTTGAAAACATTAGCTAAAGCTTTTGAACTTTTCATAAACACACCCCTTACTTTGTTTCCTTATGAAGTGTGTGTTTTTTGCAGAATCTGCAATACTTGTTCATTTCAAGTCTGTCAGGGTCGTTCTTTTTGTTTTTGACCGTATCATAATTGCGTTGTTTACATTCTGTACAAGCCAAAGTAATTTTTACTCTCATGACGGCACCTCCAGTTTATTTTTGGAAAAATTTTGCCTCCCTCAACTAAGGATTTTTTGGCGCATAAAAAAAGCCCTATGTTCAGAGGTAAAATAATAATACCACATTTCTACCCCAAAGGTCAAGTATTTTTTGCATTTTTTTCAAAATAATTGCGAAAAAATTTAAAATCCACCGCATTTTGCGATGGATTTTTGATTTTTAATTAAAAAACTTATAAAGAAGCGTCATCTACATATAAAACACGGACTTCGTTTTCGTCATTTGAAGCTTCTTGTTTTTTAGTAGGATTGTTTCTTTCTTTCAAGAATTTATCAGCAACTTGTGGGAAAAGTGCGTAAGACAAAACATCTTCTTCCGATTTTACAAGGTCGCCAGCTTCCTTTTTATATTTTTCAAGCTCAGGCTCTAACAAATCAGCAGGGCGACAAGTGATAGGTTGTTCATCGCCGATTGCTTTTTTGCGAACTTCTTCATTAATCTCGCCCGGAACCTGACCGTAATCGCCGTGTAAAACGCCTTTTGATTCTTTTGGAATCATTTTGTATCTTTCGCCCGAAAGTACATTCATAACCGCTTGTGTACCAACGATTTGGCTTGTAGGAGTAACGAGTGGTAAATAACCGAAGTCTTTTCTTACTCTTGGAATTTCAGCCAAAACATCATAGTATTTATCCTCAGCGTTTGCTTGCTTTAATTGTGATAAAAGGTTAGAAAGCATACCGCCTGGTACCTGATACAAAAGTGTATTTGTATCAACATTCAAAACCTTAGGGTCTAAAATACCGTCTGCTTTTAACTTTTCAGCAACTTTTCTGAAATGAGCAGCAGGCTCGGTAAATTTAGCAAGGTCAAGACCTGTATCTCTGTCAGTACCTTTCAAAGTAGCAACCAAACTTTCGGTTGATGGGTTTGAAGTACCGTTTGCCAAAGGCGAAAGTGCAGTATCAACAATGTCAACACCTGCTTCTGCTGCCTTTAAAAGTGTCATATCGCCTGTACCTGTTGTATTATGAGTATGAAGATGAACAGGAAGTCCGACTTCGCTTTTAAGCTTTTTAACAAGTGAATAAGCGTCATATGGCAACAAAAGGTTTGCCATATCTTTAATGCAAATTATATCAGCACCCATTTCAGCAAGGGTTGTAGCAACCTTTACAAAATAATCTTCGTTATGAATAGGGCTGATTGTATAGCTCAAAGCACATTCAGCGATACCGCCGTATTTTTTAGTGCTTTCAATTGCCTGACGCAAGTTTCTCGGGTCATTAAGCGCATCAAAAATTCTGATAACATTAATACCGTTTTTGATTGACAAACGACAAAATTCATCAACAACATCATCAGCATAATGCTTGTAACCCAAAATGTTTTGACCTCTGAAAAGCATTTGCAATTTTGTGTTTGGCATATGCTTTTTGAGAATTCTGAGTCGCTCCCATGGGTCTTCATTTAAAAATCTCATACAAGAATCAAATGTTGCACCGCCCCAACATTCAAGCGACCAATAGCCGATATTGTCCAACTGTTCAAGGGCAGGAATCATATCTTCAATTCTCATTCTTGTAGCCGCTTGCGACTGGTGAGCATCACGAAGAATAGTATCAGTAATTTTAAGTGGATTTTTAGCCATAATGATAAATTCCTCCTTAACCGAAAATTGAGATTAACACGCCCGCTGCAATTGCCGAACCGATAACACCTGCAACATTTGGACCCATAGCGTGCATCAAAAGGAAGTTCTTAGGGTTTTCTTTTTGACCTACGGTTTGTGAAACTCTTGCTGCCATAGGTACAGCGGAAACGCCTGCTGAACCGATAAGAGGATTAATCTTGTTTTTGAGGAACAAGTTCATAAATTTAGCGAGTAATACGCCGCCTGCAGTACCAAGTCCGAAAGCAACAACGCCCATTGCAAGAATTTCAAGTGTTTTAACATTCAAGAATGCTTTTGCAGTAGCGGTTGCACCGACTGTAACACCTAAGAATATTGTAACAATGTTCATAAGCTCATTTTGAACTGTTTTTGAAAGACGCTCTGTAACGCCTGACTCTTTAAACAAGTTACCCAACATCAAAGAGCCTACGAGTGGAGCTGCTGAAGGAACGAGCAATGCAACGAAAACAGTAATAACAATCGGGAAAAGAATTTTCTCGGTTTTTGAAACTGTTCTAAGCGGTTTCATAACGATTGAACGCTCTTTTTTAGTTGTAAGCAACTTCATAATAGGCGGTTGAATTACAGGAACTAATGCCATATATGAGTAAGCGGCAACAGCGATTGGACCTAACAATTCAGGTGATAATTTTGAAGTTACAAAAATAGCAGTAGGACCGTCTGCACCACCGATAATACCTGTTGAACCTGCTTGTGCGCCTGTAAAGCCCATTAATGTACAACCGATAAATGTTACGAAAATACCGATTTGAGCGGCAGCGCCTAAAAGCAATGATTTAGGATTTGCGATAAGTGGTTCAAAGTCGGTCATTGCACCTACACCAAAGAAAATAAGGCAAGGATAAATACCGAGCTTAACGCCTAAATAAAGATAGTCTAAAAGACCTGCAGAAACAGTGCTTACATTATTTGCAATAACAGTATCACCGAAATAAAGTACACCGTTTGAAACATGAGAGCCTGCAAGGTCAATAGCAATGCTTGCATTTTCAGCAATTGTTTTGCCAGCAGCGTCAACAATTGCACCTGCATTATTAATAAAAGCATTGCCTGTTATGCTGATATCTGTAATGTGTCCGATAATTGTGTTTCCTATCGCAACATCTCCAGATTGTAAAACGCTTAACTTGTTACCAGCCATTTGGAAAATGTTTTGCGAAATATCAGCTGTATGAATAACATTTGCACCACCGAACAAATCCCAATGAACATGACCGCCTGCAAAAAGCTCTGAGTGGAACATTTCTGCACCAGGTAAATTTGTAAGCAACATACCAAAAGCAATTGGTAATAAAAGTAAAGGCTCGAATTTTTTAACAATAGCTAAAAACAAAAGAACAAAAGCAATTACAAGCATTACAATATTTGTCCAGTTGTGTGCTAAAAATACAAAGCCTGTATTAGAAAAGAATTCTTTAATAGCTTCCATAATAAAAATAATCTCCTTTGAATTTTTAACTTATAAGATTATCTTATTGAACGCAGCAAATAAGTGCGCCTGACTCAACTGAAGCGCCATTTGAAACTGAAAGAGAAACAACTGTTCCGTCACATGGAGCTAAAATTTCGTTTTCCATTTTCATAGCTTCTAAGATAACTAAAACTTCGCCTGCTTTAACTTGTTGGCCTTCTTTTACCTTTACATCAAGAATTGTACCAGGCATTGGAGCTTCAACTTTTTCTCCGCCTGCAGGAGCAGCAACAGGTTTTGCAGCAGGTGCAGCAGAAGCAACAGGTGCAGCCTTAACTTCAGAAGCATCAATTTCTTCAACTGAAATTTGATAAGCAGTTCCGTTTACAACAACTTTATAGTTTTTCATAATGATTTACCTCTATTCTTATATTTTCTTAATTGATTTTATTCTTATTGCAGAAACATCAGCACCCATTTCTTCGGCGATAGCCGCTGAAACAGCCGCAACAAATTCCTGCTTGTTTTCAATTTTTGCATTAGCTTCGGTTACAACATTTGCGCTTTGCTTTACTTCTTGCTTTTCACCTTTTGAAAAAGCCTTAAAAATTGCCGACATAAGTGTGCAAAGCACAACTATACATACAAGTCCGAAAAATACAATGCCGATACCCATTAAAGTAACATACAAAGTATTTGAACCGTTTTGTACAGTGCTTGGGTCAAAGCCCTGAATACTTGCAAAATTAAGCATTTTAAACTTTACCTCCTCAGTTTGATAAATATGCCTAAGAAAATCAGGAAATTTTACAAAAACTCCAAATTTCCCCTTATACAATATTTGTACTAATTATACAACTGATTATAGCGAAAAATCAACAGTTTTTTTGTTGTTTCGCTAAATTTCATAGTAATTGACAAAAAAATAACAGATATAATTATTATTAGTGTATTTTGCACAATCTAAAATTATATTTTTGCTGGACTTTTTTTGTTTTTTGTGTTATTATTATATTAATAAATGAAAAGGAAAATATTGATGAACGAAAGTTATAATGATTTTTCTTATGTTTATGACGATTTAATAGATGTTGATTATAAAGCGTTGTGTGAAAGACTGTTAAATCTTTGCAAAAAGTATTCGCACAAGCCGAATTTGGTTTTGGACGCAGCTTGCGGAACAGGTAATTTCACAAAGCAGTTGGTTGAAAACGGTCTTGATGTTATCGGCGTTGACGCTTCTGAAGATATGCTTTCTATTGCAAGAGAAAAGCTTCAAAACAGTTGCACTTTGATTTGTCAGCGCTTAGAGGAGCTTGACCTTTACGGCACAATTGATACTGTTTTTTGCACGCTTGATTCACTTAATCACATAACCGATTTTGAGAATTTTAAAAAAGCAATCGGCAGAATGGCGTTGTTTTTAGAGCCAGGCGGCTTAATGCTTTTTGATGTCAACACAGTTTATAAGCATAAAGAAATTCTTAAAAATAATACATTTATTGAAGAAAAAGATAATATTTATATGGTATGGCAAAATTCGCTTTGCGAAAATACTGTTAATATTAATATTGATTTCTTTGTTAAAGACGAAAATAATAATTATTCAAGATTTTGTGAAAATTTTGATGAGCGTGCTTACAGCGAAAAAGAAATCGAAAATGTTTTAAATTCATTTGGGCTTGAGGTTCTTGAAAAACAAGACTTTTTTAAAACGCAAGCACCAAATGAATTTTCAGAAAAAATTATCTATATAATTAAGAAAAGGTGAGTAGAATGGGAAAGAATATTTTAGCTGTTTTGGTTATTGCAACTATTTGTTTGTGTATGTTTGTTGCTTGTGATGAAATTTCTGATGAAAAGAATGTTGGCAAGGCAACAACGGTTTCTGGTGCAGCAACTGAGAATACTACTGTAGAGGCTACCAATGCTGTAAAAACTGTTATCGTTGAAATCGACCCTGATACCGTTACTGATAAAAACGGTGTTCCTGTAACTGATAAAAACGGAAAAACTATGAAAAACACAACCAAAAAAGTCGAAGAAACAGCCACTACCACAGTCAGAACTGTTAAAACGAAAATAATCACTACTAAGAAGGTAGAAGGAAAAACTAAAAAAAATAAAAAGAAATCTAAAACTACTCAGTACACTGGTGAAACCGCAGAAAACGGTGATATGTGGTCGCCTCCTTATTAATTATATGAAGTTAAACATAAGGTTAAAAATTTTTTAAATTTTTTTCAAAAAAACCCTTGACAAATCATAAAGATTATGGTAATATATCAAAGTCGCTTGACAAGAGAACGAATAAGCGGCAGGCATAAGATGGGAGCATAGCTCAGCTGGGAGAGCATCTGCCTTACAAGCAGAGGGTCACAGGTTCGAGCCCTGTTGTTCCCACCACTTTGGCCCGGTAGTTCAGTTGGTTAGAACGCTAGCCTGTCACGCTAGAGGTCACGAGTTCGAGTCTCGTTCGGGTCGCCAACATTTGCCTCTGTAGCTCAGTTGGTAGAGCAGAGGACTGAAAATCCTCGTGTCGTTGGTTCGATTCCGACCGGAGGCACCAAAGAATATGTTGTGCCTCGATAGTTTTGTTATCTTGCTACATATTCTTTAAATATGCGGATTTAGCTCATCCGGTAGAGCGCAACCTTGCCAAGGTTGAGGTGGCGAGTTCGAGTCTCGTAATCCGCTCCAATTAAAAAGGACGCAAAAGTAATCTTATTTGCGTCCTTTTTACAAAAAACATAATATTCGGTGCCATAGCCAAGTGGTAAGGCAAAGGTCTGCAACACCTCTATCCCCAGTTCAAATCTGGGTGGCACCTCCAAAAAACTCCCGACAGAATTTGTCGGGAGTTTTTATTATTTCTTTTTAACTTTTATATTTGGGTCGGGTACTATCTTTTCTGGCTTTTGCTCAAGCAATTTTGGATTTTTGCAATACTTTACAAACTCTTGAAAAGCAAGTGCAAAATATGCGCCTGAAGCTATTCTCTCGTCCATTGTAAGACCTAATGGGATAGTTTTGTAAGTTACTGTTTCGCCTTTTTTCACTTCGGTTTGATAGCGATAAGTACCCATTGCCATACCAAGACCTGTTGTACCAAAATCATAAACATGATGATAAATATGTCTTGTTCTGATTGAAGAAAGATTTGTAATTAAAACAGTAGCGTGAAAAGGCGAAGCGTCAATAATGCTTTTTGGTAACAAACCGTGTCTGTCTGCCCAGCGGAAAACTCTGATTCCGTTAGAAAACAATCCCGGAATTTTGCCTAAAATATTAAGCACTTTATCAGTTTCATTTTCGCTTTCAACTTTTTCATTTTCTTCAATATATTTATTAATCTTTTCTGAAACTTCATCAATAGCATCGTCTGGCTCAAAATACATTTTGTTCATAGCCTCTGTTAATTTGCCGTCTTTTTTAAGCACAACCATACTAACAGTAAGCTCGTTTCTCGCATAATATTTGCGATTTACAACAAAACGGTTAAGCTCTGGATACTGTGAAATAGTCCTGACAATTGCTGCAATAATTACCGCAAGGTGAGTTGTAGGGTTAGAAAACCTACGCTCATTAATATACTTTCTAATTGGCTCTAAAGGTATATCAAGCGTTATCATATTCATAGCGTCATACCTATGAGTCATAAAATGCGGCATTGCTGTCAAAATAGGGTCCATACCCTTAATTCTTACTCCGTCTGCTCTTTTTCTCATTACCTCTACCCTTTCATTTCCCCAATTTTTTCACCGTAAAGCACTCTTGTTTCTAAATTCTTGCTTGAATTAGAAATAATTTCCTCATCAACACAAGCATTTTTCAAAACTAATGCTACGGTTGAACCTCCAAATTTAAAGTATCCTTTTTCTTCGCCTTTTTTAAATACTCCACTGCGTTTGTGATTAACAATTTTACCGACCATCATAGCGCCGATTTCAACCATTACCGCTTTACCGAAATTGTCTGTTTTCAAAACAGTTATTTCTCTGCTGTTTTCTTTAAAATAATCGTCTTTTTCAAGCGCAATCGGCTGAACGGTATGAAGCTTTGATTTTATATATTTATTATCCAAAATCTCGCCAGAGTCAAAATAACAATAGCGATGATAGTCGTCAACACAAAGTCTGAAAACTAATAAATAACCGCCTTCAAACTCTTTTGCTAATGCCTTGTTTTCAAAAAGAGTTACAAGGCTATAATAAGCATTTTTTATTCTGAAATTCAGGTTTTCATCTATTTTATAAACTAAAAGCCTTGAGTCAGCAGGTGAAATTAACGCATCTTTTTCAAAACAAATCGGGCGTTTTTCTTCCCTGATTTTTCTTATAAAAAACTCGTTATAATTTGAAAAATTCTTTTCTTCAAACTGCGACATATCAATATTATTATTCTTTATAAAACCTTTAATCAAAGGTTTTGAAAGCGGTGTTGATAAAAACGCACCTGCAGCAGATGAAACGGGTTTTGTAATAAGAACTTTTAGCAGTCCCCTGCCTATCTTGTTTCTATAAAGAAATTTTAAAAAACCTGAAGGCTCTAATGTCTTTAAATTAGTAGTTTCTCTCATCATTTCTTAAAAAAGTCAAGCAAAATAAATACAATTACTGCTTCTAAAATTCCTGCACCTATCATACATAAAACACCTGTAAATCCAGGTTTTTTAATTTTCATAGGAACAACAAATAACATTGCGCAAATTGCAAAAACAACTGTATAAATAATATCAAAAATTACCTTTGTTTCGCCGATTAAAACAAAGCTTAAAAGATAAAACAGCGGAAAAATCAAAGAAATTGTTGTAATAGGCATTCCTGTATAAACCTTTTCTTCCGATTTTTCAACAGCGATTAATTCTTCTTCCTCTTTAACATTAAAATAGCAAAGCCTGGTAACGCCACAAATGCAATAAAAACAGAAAATTACCATGTGATACCATTTATCAAGCCCCAATGAATAGCCTATGCAACAAGGCAAAACGCCGAAACAAACAATATCGCACAAGGAATCAAGCTGAATTCCAAAACGAATTTCTGATAAAGTTCTATCTTTTTTTCTTCTTGCAATTCTACCATCAAATGCATCACAAAGTCCGCAAATAAGCAAACAAATTACTGCAAAATAAACAGGTCTTTCACGGTCAGGTCTGATATAATCCATACAATAGCCTATACCTGTTAAGGCACTGCTTAAAGATACAAAAGTAAGAATTACAGTATAATTCAAATACTTTAACATATTCTATTCCCCTTTTTTTGATTTCAAAGTCATAATAATATGACATATAAAAGTATAACTACCTGCAACAATAAAGCAAATATAATATGCTATTCCTCTTGTTGCCATCATACAATTCAAAAGCATTTGCTTGCTTGCAAATAACGAGCCAAATGCGCTTAAATAAAGTCCTTCCGAAACACCTGCAGCGCCAGGAATTGGTACTGCGTTTGCACCTAATAAGCAATAAGACTGCAAAACAAATATATGAAAAATGCTAATATCTTGAAGTCCTGCAGCAAGATAGACAAATACTGCTATCGACATTTGAGAAACCCTTTGTAAAAGGTTTAACAAAAATGATTTAAGTGCTACTGAGCGGTTAGACAAAATCATATCAATTTTATTTTTATATTCCGCCATTGTTTTATCAAGCGATTTTAAACGAGCATCAATATCTTTTACAATTCTTATTTTATTTAAAAATGTAAAAACAACCTTTGCTATTGTTTTTAAAATATTTGGCTTTTTCATAAGCAAAAAGCAAAACAGCATAAATACCGCCTGAATTAATACACCAAATACAATTAAAACCTGATAAATCCAATTAAAATCTAAAAAGCTTGAAGGGCTGGCTATAAAAGCAAACAACGCAATAACAATAATAGAAGAAATATACATAAAAATGTTAAAGGTTACCGCTGCTGTTCCTGCTGAGCCGTAAATGCCCGATTTTCTCATAAAATAAACCGAAGCAGGTTGACCGCCCGTTGCTGAAGGCGTTATCGCCGAATAATAAATATCTGAGGAAGAATAAAGCAACGCATAACGCTTTTTAGTTTTAAAGCCCATGTGCTTTAAAATAATTCTAAGGCTTAATGCCTCAAAAACTATAAAAAGAAGCATACAGACAAATGCGCCTGCCAAATAAAAAGGATTAAGGTTTCCTAAAAACTCAAAAAACTCGTCAAAGCTGAAGTTTTTATTCTTCCCAAAAATAATTGCAAAAATAACGACTGTCAGCAAAATAACAATGCCAATATTTATAAGTTGTTTTTTAAAGCTTACAGTACTGTTTTCGCTTTTTTTCATACTTTTTTGCTGACCTTTCTCAATATTTTTTCGTAAAGCTTTAACCTTACAGAAATAAATATGCCGATTTCTACTACAGCTATTCCTCCGATAATATCAATAAAATAGTGTTGCTTTGTGTAAAGCACTGATAAGAACACTAATATTGCAAAAACAAAAGCTGAAATTTTCATTGCAAGATTTTTCTTTTCACACATAAACAAGCCTCTGAAGCATATCCAGCTTGCTAAGCAATGAATTGAAGGTAAAAGATTATAAGGAAGATCTCTGCTGTATAAATAGTTCATCGAAAATTTCCAAAAACCTGGTTCCATTGCGGAAATGTCTGCTCTGTCAGCCATGATTGTTGGATAACAAATAAAGACAACTAAGCAAATAAGCTTTGCAATAACTTCTGCTGTAACGAATTTATAACAAGTTTCTTTGCTGTCCCGACAGACATAAATATAATAAAAAACCCATGTTAAATAGCAACCGAAATATACAATTACCCATTTTGCATCAAACGAAAACCAAGAATCAATAGGAAGGTTTAAAGTATGACGAGAAGCATCATCAACAGCTAACAATGAAAAAAATATTGTTGAACCGTAATATGCAACCAAATTCGCAACAAGCGAAAGTATTAAAGGTAACAATGCATATTTAGGCAATATATTTAAAATATAGTCTTTTTTTAACATCCAAACTTCTCCTGTTTACCAATATTTTTTGCCTATTTGGTAAAATAATCAGCCTTAATTTTTTTGCCACATTCTTCAATAGAACGCTTTGCAAGAATTTCTAAAGAATCAACAATATCATAACGGTTTAAGTTCAAATCGGATTTTATTACTGAAAGCTCGGTACAACCGAGTATTACCGCATCACAACCGCCGATTTCTCGCATTTCATCAATAATTCCCAAAAATTCGCCAACGCTGACTTTTTTACCTTTTTTGATTTTTTCATAAATAATATTCATCAGCATATCAGAAACGGATTTATCAGGAATAACTGCTTGCAAGCCGTATTTCTTGCAAAAGTCTTGATAAACACCTGATTCAATAGTACCTTTAGTTGCTAAAATGCCTATTTTTTTGCATTTATTATCTCTTTTTGCGATATATTCAACTGTTTCTTTAACAATATGAAGTAAAGGAATATTTATTTTTTCCTGCACTTGCTCATAAAAATTATGAGCGGTATTGCAAGTCATAGCCAAAAGAGCAGCGCCTGAACGCTCTAAAAACAACGCATCATCACATAACAAAGGAACTGGGTTTTCGTCACTCTCCCCTAAAATAAACGCTGTTCTGTCAGGAATGGTGGTATGATTGCAAATTAACATAGGAATGTGTTGTTGGTCGGTTTGGGCATCGGTCATATCGGTAACGATTTTTAAAAAATAAGCCGTTGCCATAGGTCCCATACCGCCTAACACGCCTAAAACTTTTTCTTTCATAAGCATAAACCTTTTTCTGATAATAGAATATCACAAATTTTAACGGACATTCAAGGACATTATTTTTGTATATTATTTATATTTTCTGTATTTGCGGAAATAATTAAACAATTGAGCGTAAATATAAAAAGCACGAGATGGCGACATATCACCTTTATAGATTAACGGGTGGCAGGTTTTGCCTCGTTTTTTCAAGTCAATTGCCCTTTTAATCATCTTTTTATCTTTAACATATTTCTTGATTACACCCATTGGCACAACCGAGAAAAGATTTTCATTATCAGCAATTTGGTATTCAAGCTCTTTTTCAAAAACCAAGTCATCAACAATGCGTTTTACTGTGTTAAAGCCTGAGCCTGTTACATAATAGTTACATCTGCCAAGGCGAACATTGATTTCAAAGAATTTGAAAATACCATCTCTCTCATCATACTTAATATCAAAATTAGCATAGCCTGTATAACCGATTTCTTCAAGAAATTTTGTTGCGGCTTTTACGATTTTGTTATTAGTTTCGTTAATAACTACAACAGGGTTGCCGATTGCTGACGGAGTATGCTCTTCAAGCAAAACATGGCCAAGGGACGCAAATTTTACCTTTGCGTTGCGGTCGCAATAACAGTTAAGCACACGCATTTTATCATCGCCACCAGGAATACAATCCTGAATTAAAAACTTATAGTCATAGCTCGAAGTTTCTAAGTTTTTAAGCATTGTATCAAGCTCTTCTCTTGATTTTAGGCGGAAAACCTTTTTCTTGCCCTCAAACTTTGCATAGTGATAAAGTGCCGAGTTTGCAGGCTTTGCAATAATCGGGTAATCATATTTAAAATCAAGTTTATTTTCTTTCTTACAATTATAAACGAAAGTATCAGGATAAGGTATTTCAAGTCTTTCACAAATCTCATAAAACTTATCCTTCAAAACGATTTCGTTAAGCAAATCTTCATCAATATAAGGAATAATATAGTATTTTTCAAGCTGCTTTTTATTCTCGATTAAAATTCTTACATACCAGTCACCGCAACCGAGAACAATTAACTTTTTCTTATTTTCAAACTCTTTACCTATTTCGATAAGGGTTTTTACAAGAACATCTGCATTTTCAAGACCTTCATAAATACGGTTTTCAATTATTTTAGATTTTGAAATAATTTTTGATTCAAGCATTGAAATTACGAGAGATTTAATTTTATACTCTTCGTGAAAACTTCTTGCTAAGCTGTAAGCATTAATATCAGCACCAATAATTACAGGCAAAAAGCATTCTTCTCTAAATTCCACTTTTCATACATATCCTTTCTTTTTTGCTCCTATTTAATTATATATTATACTATAAAATAGTTATAAAGTCAATAAAAAAGGATTTGCAAAATTTTTGCAAATCCTTTAATTTTTGTTGTGTTTTTTATAGCTCTACGCCGTTATCGGTTGCCTTTTCAAAAATCTCCTCAACCTCTTTTGAAGGAGCTTTATCAATAAGCGAAACTACTACTGCTAAAACTAAGCCTGCAACAAAGCCAGGTAACAACTCGTAAACACCTGTTCCAGATAAGAAAACAAGCCACAAAACATCAACAATTGCACCGCCTACAACTGCTGCAATAGCGCCTTTGTAGGTTAAGCGTTTCCAGAAAAGTGAAAGAATAATTACACCGCCGAATGCAGAGCCGAAACCGCCCCAAGCATTTTCAACCATATCCATAATGCTTTGAGCGCCTGCTGATTTACTGCTTGCTATAAAGTAAGCTACAACAGCGATAATCAAAACTACAATTCTGCCAATCCAGGAAACCTCTTTATCAGAAGCATTTTTTCTGAAAATTGGTTTGTAAATATCTGATGTGAAAGATGAAGAAGCAACAAGCAACTGGCTGTCTGCTGTTGACATTGCAGCTGCGATAATTGCTGAAAGCAAAATACCAACTAAGAATGGTGGGAACAAC
>CACZIY010000028.1 GCA_902781345.1 Oscillospiraceae bacterium
TGCGGTCAGACAATCACAACTGGTCATGTAATTACTGCACCTGGTCATGCAATGGTAAAAGTTGACGCAAAACCTGCAACTTGCGGTACAGCTGGTAATACAGATTACTATTATTGCACAACTTGTCATAAATACTTCTCAGACGCTAACGGTGAAACTGAAATCGCTGAGAATTCTTGGGTAATTGCAGCTCCTGGTCATACATTAACTCCTCATGCAGCAGTAGCAGCTACTTGCACAACTGCTGGTAATTCAGCATACTGGGAATGCACATCTTGTCATAAATACTTCTCAGACGCTAACGGCAAAACTGAAATCGCTGCAAATTCTTGGGTAATTCCTGCTTCTCATACATTAGTAGCTCATGCAGCAGTAGCAGCTACTTGTACTACAGCAGGTAATTCAGCATACTGGGAATGCTCAGTTTGCCATAAATATTTCTCAGATGCTGACGCTAAAACAGAAATTGCTGCAAATTCTTGGGTAATTCCTGCAGCTCATACAATGCTTTATCACGAAGGTACACAATCAACCTGTAAAGCTCAAGGAAACAATCCTTATTACGAGTGTACAGTTTGTCATAAATACTTCACAGATGAACAGGGTAATGATGAAGTAGCTGAAAATTCTTGGGTATTACCATTAGCAGCTCATAGCTTAGAGGCTGTTGCTGAAAAACCAGCAACTTGTACAGCTGAAGGCAATTCAGCATATTGGATTTGCAACGTTTGCGGTAAATTCTTCTCAGATGCAAACGGTGAAAATGAAATCGCTGAAAACGCTTGGGTAACAGCTCCAATCGGTCATAACTTTGTTCAAACCGGTTACAAAGCAGCAACAGTTGATAAAACTGGTTTAATCACTTACACTTGCTCAAATTGCGGTGAAATCAAAACTGTTGTAATTGCAAAACTTGATGAAAGCAAACCACTGTCTCCTGCAAATGCTCCGACTCTTGCTCAAGCAGAAAAAATAATTTATGCTACAAAGGGCGATGAGGCTCCTGCAGGCTCACTTTACAACCTCTTACAACTTCGTGCTACAAAAGCAACAAAGAACAGTCTTACACTTAAATGGACTAAAGTAAAAGGTGCAACAGGTTACATCATTTATGGTAGCCCTTGCGGTGGTAAATATAAGAAGTTCAAGAGCGTTAAAGGTTCAAAAACCAGCCTTACATTAAAGAAACTTAAAAAAGGCAAATACTATAAATTCTTTATTGTTGCTACTACTAAATATGAAGGAGCAACAAAAGTAATTGCTACTTCAAAAACAATCCACTTTGCTACTAAGGGTGGAAAAGTAGGTAACTATAAAGCAGTTAAACTTACAAATGTTAAGAAGAATAAAGTTTCTGTTAAGAAAGGCAAGACCTTTAAGATTAAAGCAAAATCAATCGTTCAAAGCAAGAAATTAAAGGTTAAAAAACACAGAACTTTGAGATACGAAAGCACAAATTCAAAAGTTGCTAAAGTAGATAAGAACGGCAAAATTACCGCTAAGAAGAAAGGCACATGTTTCGTTTATGTATATGACCAAAGCGGAAACTTCGCTAAGATTAAAGTTACTGTAAAATAAAACTTAATATTTCACAAGGCTGATTTTATAATCAGCCTTGTTTTTTTGGTTGAATTTCGGCTTATTTTGTGATAAAATAAAGAAAATCACAGTTTAAGGAGTTTTTAAAAAAATGAAAAAGTTTTTATGTATTGTTTTAAGCATTTTAATGTGCATTTTAGTATGCTCTTGCTTTGGCGGCGAGAAAAAAACTAAAAAATATAACGCCAAAGAAGATATGATTAAAAAATACACTGCAATAGTAAAGGATTATCAAAATGAAAATGGCGAAATGTCTTTGCTTGATTATATGGTTCAAAACAAAGCGTTAGGCGGAGTTTGCTTTTTAGATTTAGTTGATTTTGATAACAATGGATTTGATGAGCTTGTTATTGCTTGGTTTGACAGTTTTGATTCAAATGGTTTTGCAAATTATAATTTTGAAGTTTTTCAGTTTGATAAAAATGCTAAAAAAGCCGAAAGTGTTTTTAAATCAGAAAGAGTTTTACAAAGTCAGTTATCGTATGATAATTATAAAAACAAGCCATATTCAGCAGTTAAAATGGTTAATATAGATTCTAAAAGATATGTTGAAATCGGTGATGGACTTGATAATGCTTGTGAATTCTACGGATTGAAAGACGGTAAATTTACAAAAGCAATTTCATTTTTACAAATTGATGAAAACTTCTTTATAAATAATAAAAAAGTTTCTGAAAAAGAGTATTACGACAAATTTGATAAATGGAGTGCAGGTGATTTTTCACCTGAAGAATACACTTTATCGCCTATTAAATTTGATGGCTCAAAAGTTTTTGATATAGTTCAAGCTACTATTGATGTTACAAATGAAACCTTGGCTATACTCTCACTTCCTGCTTCATCAGTCTCATTTAATAACTCAACTGAAAATGTTGAAGAAACAACAACTACTACAACGGAGCCTACTACAATTACAACTCAACCTACCACTCAAGCTGTTACAGATGACACAAGAGGTGCAATTGAATATACAGGCGAATATATAACCTATTATGGCAAAACTGCAAGCGATACTGCGCCTTGCTACGGTGTAAACATTAAATCGGTTGAAAGCGGTTATATTACATTTGATGTTTATAACTCAGGTAAAAACGGCTCGCCTTACTACGCTACCGATGAAATAAGTGCTCGCCTTAAAAATGATAAAGCCTCTTTTAATTGGAAAGACAGTTGGGGCAATAAAGGTAAAGGCACAATAACAATTTCAAAATCAATTGTTACTATAAATATGAAAGAAACAAAAACTGCTAAAGATAATCGCTCGTCACTTAATACTAACGGCGATTTGAAGTTGTATAAAAAATAAATAGGGGAATAAAAATGAAAAATAAATCAAGTATTTTTGTTGTAGTCGTTTCTATAATTATGATTGCGGCTGTATGTATTGCCGCTTTTGTAAAAAGCTCTGATAAAACTGTTGTTAACACTTCAAGCGAAAGTGTTGTCGATGAAAAAGGCAATAATAAAGAAAAGAATAAAAAATTTAAAGAAACTACTGTAACTATCGGCAATGTCGGTGATATTCTTTTGCACATGCCTATAAACCGTTCTTGCTATAATGAGCAGACAAAAACTTATGATTTTAACGATATTTTTAAGTATGTCAACAAATACTATAAAAAATATGATTGTATGGTAGCCGACCTTGAAGAGCCTGTTGCAGGCAAAAAGTTTGGCTATTCAGGCTTTCCGCTTTTTAACGGACCAGAGCAAATTGTTGATGCACTTCAAAACAACGGTGTTGATTTGTTGCTTACTGCAAATAACCATTGCTTTGACCAAGGCAAAGAGGGTTTTCTTAACACAATGAACACCTTAGATGAAAAGGGTGCAAAATTTATCGGCACAAGACAGGAAAACAGCAAGCCATATATTATTATGGACTTAAAAGGTATTAAGGTCGGTATGATAAATTATACCTACGAAACACAGCCTTTGTCAGATACAAAATATATCAACGGAATACCTATGGACAAGTCGGTAAGCGATTTGTTGAATTCCTTTGATTATAATAAGCTTGACGCTTTTTACAGCGATTTTCAAGCTAAAATGGATAATATGTATAAAGACGGCGCTGAAGTAATTGTCGCTTATATGCATTGGGGCGAGGAATACAATTTAGGCCATACCGACTATCAACAAAGAATTGCACAAAAGCTTTGTGATATGGGCGTTGATGCGATTGTAGGCGGTCATACTCATTGTATTGAGCCAACCGATTTAATTACTTCTTCGGTTTCTAATAAGCAAACGCCGATTATTTACTCAACAGGCAACCAGCTTTCTAACCAACGAAAAGAAACGCTTGATAAATTTTCCTCAGCTACACCTTATTTTGAAGACGGTGTAATTTATGAACTCTCATTTTCAAGAAAAGCAGACGGAAGCGTTGTATTGTCAAATGTTTCTTATACTGCTACTTGGTGCAATTTGTTCGGCTCGGTTTACAGAATAGTGCCGCTTGATGAAAAAGGCGATTATAAAACCGATTGCGCTTCTCTTGGCAGATTAGAAGAAATGAGCAATTCTTTAAAAAGAACAAAAGGTCTTTTAGATGAAGGCGTAAAAAAATATAAAGACGAATATAAGCAAATTGATTTAAGAAAGAAAGCATCATAAAAGGAATATTTTTTATGAAAAAAAGATATATTGAAACAGGAAAAATTGTCGGCACTCACGGTATCAGGGGCGAAGTGCGTGTTCAACCTTGGGCAGATACACCCGAGTTTTTAACGCAGTTCAAAACCCTTTATACCGATGAAAACGGTGAAAATTCGCTTAAAATATCTTCATCAAGAGCGCATAAAAACATTGTTTTGATGAAAATTAAAGGCGTTGATACAATTGAACAAGCCGAAACCTTGCGAAATAAAACACTTTATTTAAACAGGGAAGATATTACCCTAAATGAAGGCGCTTATTTTCAATGCGACTTATTTGGCTGCAAGGTTTTTGATGCTGATACAAACGAAAATTTAGGCGAAATTACCGATGTTTCGCAAACAGGTGCTAACGATGTTTGGCATATTAAAAAAGACGGAAAAGAGTATCTTATTCCGTCTATTCCTGATGTTGTTATTGATGTTGATATTGATAATGAAAAGGTTATAATTCGCCCGTTGAAAGGAATTTTTGACGATGAGAATTGATATAATGACTATTTTTCCCGATATGATGAATGCGTATCTTTCGGAAAGCATTATTGGCAGAGCAATAAAGGCAGAAAAGTTAGAGGTTCATTGTCATAATATTAGAGATTACACCACCGATAAGCATAATCGTACTGATGATATGCCATACGGTGGCGGTAACGGAATGATAATGACAGCACAACCTATTGATGACTGTTTTAGTGCAATTGTAACAAAAACGGGTAAAAAACCATATTTTATATATATGTCGCCTCAAGGCAAAACGCTTACTCAAAAAAAGGCGATAGAATTGTCTAAAATGGACAATATTGCTATTTTATGCGGTCATTATGAGGGTGTTGACCAGCGTGTTTTAGATAAGCTTTGTGATGAGGAAATCTCAATCGGCGACTATGTTTTAACAGGTGGCGAGCTGCCAGCCTTAGTGCTTACAGATGCGGTCGCCAGAATGCTTGACGGCGTGTTATCAAGCGAGGAATGTTTTACAGATGAAAGCCATTTTGGCGGTCTTTTGGAATATCCGCAATATACAAGACCTGCGGTTTGGCAGGGTAGAAGTGTACCAGATGTATTGATTTCGGGACATCATAAAAACATAGAAAAATATAAAAAAGAGCAAAGCTTGCTTAACACTTTAAAGAAGCGTCCAGAAATGTTGAAAAATGCAGAATTATCAAAAAATGATGTCGAATTTATCGAAAAAAATCGTAATTTTGATGAAATTTGACAAGGTTATTAAATGATAGTAACAAATTTATTGAAAATTTTTAGTATTTTTGCACAAATCAATTCGTTAAAGAATTCATAAGTTTATGAATTTAAGAGATTTTTTGAAAAAAGCATAGATTTTATTTTGTACTTTATAAAAAATGTGGTATAATGTCATTAATAGATAAAATATTATTTCTAAAAATAATTAATATAAATACGAAATCAAATTTATTCGTTTTTCTGAAAGGATTGTGTTTTCAATATGTATGTTAAAGATGTAGTAGTTCAAAATCAAGTAGGACTTCACGCTCGCCCAGCAACTTTCTTTATTCAAAAAGCAAATGAGTTTAAATCATCAATTTGGGTAGAAAAGGAAGAAAGAAGAGTTAATGCAAAAAGCTTGCTCGGCGTTTTATCATTAGGTATTTTAGGCGGTACTTCAATCAGAGTTATTGCTGACGGTACTGATGAACAAGATGCAGTTGATGCACTTGTAAATCTTGTTTTATCAGGATTTGCTGAATAATTTTTAGTCATCATAAGTCGTAACAGTTCCTCTGTTGCGACTTTTTTGCTTTTAGTATTGATTTTTTAATTAATTTATATTAAAATTAAGTTAAAGTATTTTAAGGAAGAAAACATAAATGGATAACAGAATTATTGATGTTTTAAATAATAAAGAAGATAATTATTTGTTGCCGTTTTATTGGCAAAAGGGCAACCATTCTGATAAAATCCCAGAGCAAATAGAGGAAATTTATCAGTCAGGCTGCAAGGCGCTTTGTGTTGAGTCAAGAGTGCATAAAAACTTTGCTAAAAAAGAATGGTTTGATGATATGAAAATCATTCTTGAAGAATGTAAAAAGCGTGATATGAAGGTATGGGTGTTTGATGATG
The DNA here is from genome assembly GCA_902781345.1 of Oscillospiraceae bacterium. Classification (GTDB taxonomy): domain Bacteria; phylum Bacillota; class Clostridia; order Oscillospirales; family Acutalibacteraceae; genus RUG11462. The sequence continues at coordinate 6,360 of CACZIY010000028.1, forward strand.
ACAAATTCCCGTCAGGACACGCAAACGGTGCAGCAGAAAGCGAAAGGTCTTTTAAAAAGACCTTTTTAATCGAGCGTCATTTTGATGTTATTGGCCCAAAAAATAATGCCAAAGCGATTATAAAGAAATTTGAAGAAGACGATGAAATTTTAGGCGTTTACCTATTTAAAAGGGAAAACGGCGATGAAGCTTTAACTGAAGAATATATTGACCTTTGCGATAAAGTAAATGGCGATATTATTTATTTTGATGTGCCAGAGGGTGTTTTCAGACTTTTTATTTATTTTAAATCGCACCATAAGGCAAATGATTATATTGATATGCTTAACCCAAAAGCCACCGAAATGATGATAAAAAATTGCTATCAACCGCATTTTGACAATTTGGGTGAATATTTTGGCAATACATTAGCTGGCTTCTTTTCTGATGAACCGGGTTTTTATTCTGAGGGGCTTTTTACTGATGACTACTATTCACAGTCGGTCGGCAAACAAGGAATTTATTTGCCGATAAGCTATGACGCTTTAAAAATTATGAGTAAAAAAGCGGGCTATGATGTTAAGCCTTATTTGGCGGCTTTGTGGTACAAAATGGGCGAGAAATCGAGCGAAATTTGCCACTGCTATATGAACACCGTTTCAAAGCTTTTCAGCCGTTATTTTACTCAAAAGCTCGGTCGCTGGTGTGCTTCACACGGCGTTGAATATATAGGACACACTATTGAGGATAATAATTCTCATTCAAAATTGGGTGGTTCTGCAGGTCATTATTTCCGCTCGCAGCACGGTCAAACTATGAGCGGAATGGATTTAGTTTTTCAACAGGTTATGCCAGGATTTGCGCATTTTACAAATAGTTCTTACGGTATTAATACCTATGCCGATTCAGAGTTTTATCACTATATGCTTGCAAAAATGTGCGCTTCTGATGCACTATTTGATACCAATAAAAAGGGCAACGCCTTGTGCGAGGTTTTCGGTGCAGGCGGTTGGACTCAAAGCAGCAGTACGCAAAAATGGTTGATTGACTTTTTATTAGTTCGTGGTATTAATCATTTTGCGCCTCACGCTTTTTCGCCTTGCTTTCCAAATCCTGATTGCCCGCCTCATTTTGGGCTTGGCGGTAAAGACCCGCAGTTTGAAGCATTTTGTGCTTTGATGAATTATACTAACAAGATGAGCCATTTGCTTTCGGGCGGTACTCATATTGCAAAGGCACTTGTGCTTTACAATGCCGATTGCGAATGGGGTTCTGGTAGCGACTTTATGTATTCACAAAAGATTTGCAAGCAGTTGTATGACAGTCATATTGATTTTGATATTATTTCTTTTGACTACCTTAAAAAAGCGGAAGCTGGCAACAACAGATTGAGAATAAATGAGGCCGAATATGATGTATTGTTTGTGCCTTATTCTTCGTTTATTTATCCTAAAAATCTTAATGTGCTTAAGAATCTTGATAACATTGGTTTTGATGTTGTATTTGTCGGCGGTTTGCCGAAAAATTGCAAATATAAATTCAAAAATGTTGTGCTGAATGAAGTCGTTAAATATTTTGATAAGAATTGCGGCTTTGATGTAATTATCAGAGGCGAAGCAAAGCTTTTAAGACACTATCATGTTAAAAGAGGTTCGGCTGATGTTTATATGTTTTTTAACGAATCTGTCAGCGATGATGTCAACGCAAGAATTTATGTCGGCAGAGATAAATATTTGAAATTGGATTTGTTAAATGACAGCAAAATTTGTGGTACTGCAAACAACGGTAGTTTTGATTTAAAACTTTCACCTTATCAATCGGCAATTTTTGTTTTTGATGATTTTGATGATGAATTTTTAAGTCAGTTTGAGAGTGAAAAGCATTGGGATTTTGAGCGAGTTTTAAATATTCCGTTTGAAGTTTCATTAAGCGAAAATGCACCATTTGATGAGTTTGAGCGTTTTACTGTAACTGACAGACCTATTGATATTAATTCGCCTGAGAACAAGCCTGATTTTGCTGGTAAGATTAAGTATTCAGGTAGTTTCTTTATCGAAGAAAACGGTAACTTTATGCTTGATTTAGGTGCAGTAGGCGAGAGTGCTAAAGTGTTTGTCAACAAGCACGAGTGCGGTATAAGAATTGCAAAGCCTTATATTTTTGATATTTCGGGATTTACCGAAAATGGTGAAAACACTATTGAAATTATTGTTTCAAATACTTTGGTGCATAAAATTAAAGATGAGTTTTCGCAGTATTCGATTATCTCACCGAGCGGTCTTGAAGAAGAAATAAAAATGTATAGACAAAAATAAAAAAGTCCTGCTTTTTGCAGGACTTTTGTTTTGCTATTTTGTTGTTTTAACAGTAATCTTTGTGCAAGGAGCATAAATATATTCACCGTTTGATTTTTTGTATGCTCTTACTTTAAATGTGTATTTTTTATTTTTTGCTAAATTCTTTTTAGTGTAGCTGGTTTTGGAAGTCCTTTTTTGTAAAATATAATCTTTTCCGACTTTTAAATAGTATTCGTAACCCTTAGCGTCGCTTACTTTTTTAACTGAAATTTTAATCTTAGTTTTGTAAGCCTTTGCTGTAACTTGTGCTTTGGCTAAGGTTTTAACCGATTTACAAGCGGTTTTTGAACTAAAGTTAGCGGTGTTTTTTCGTGTTACAAACTGCCTTATTTTGTATTTGTAAGTAACACCTGATTTCAGTTTTTTATTTAAATACTCGGTGGTGGTGTTATTGTTAATAGTTTTAATTAATTTATAATCTTCACTACCGCTTTTTCGCCAGATTTCCGTGCCTGTTGCACCATCAATTTTGTTCCAACTGATAATGGCGGACGAATTTGTTTTTAAATACACTTTATCAATGCTTGGTTGCGGTTTTTTGGCGGTAATAATAGTAGAGCTTGTGTAACTGCCTTCAGTACCCTCATAAGCCTTTATTTGATAGTAATAGGTTTTAAAGGTATCAGCCTTTAAATCTTCATAAGTAGTAACACTCTTTTTGCATTTAGCGATTTCATTTAAATCAATACCATTGCTGCTTTCGCCTCTTAAAACGATATATTCGGCAGCATTAGGCAAAGAACTCCAGGTTAAAGTGTTAGAGTTAAGGCTGCTTGTAGCACTAACTTTAAAAACGCCTGATGAAGTTACAGTATCAGAAAAAGTACCGCCTGCAAATGAGCCATTGTGAGCTAATATCGCTCTGACTTTATATGTATAAGAACCGCCTGCAGTAGTTTTATCGGAATAGCTTGTTTTTGAAGCACCTTTTACAGTGTCAAGCCTTTTATAGGTGTTTGTTTGTGCGTCAAGTCTATAAACGCTGTATCCGTAAACACCTTTGATTTTATCCCATTTTAAAACAGTTTTTTCAGCAGTTTCGCTACTTATAACAAGATTTTTTAATTTTTCAGGTTTTTTGTAATATCTGAAGTTACAGTCAATATTGCCTGAAACACCGCTTGCTTTACCTGTACTTGAATACTGCCAATAATGATAATCGCAATCATAGAATTTTCCTTGATAATAAGGCTTTGAATTGTAGTTAGCAAGCCAAATATCATAATCCTTAGCGATTGTATCATCATCTAAATCGCCTGTTAGCATTGACTGATTTGCATAAACCATTGCGGTATAGCCCTTGCTTTCAACTCTTTTGCAAAAGGCAATACAAATATCAGTCTTTTGTTTTTTTGTGAGTTTAGCGGCGGCAAGCCTTGTTCCTGAAGGGCCGTATTCATAGTCAAAAACTAAAGGCAAGGTTAATTCGTGCTTTTTAGCAATATCCATAATATAGTCAGCTTCTGCTTGTGCTTCGCTGACAGTAATTGCTTGTGAAAAAATGTAAGCGCCTACATCCATACCTGCTTTTATTGCGGCAGGTGCATAGGTATCAAACTTTGTGTCCTTGTTCAGCGAGCCACCTGAGCCCCAGCCTCTGTAAGCAGCTCTTAGTATCACAAAATTAACGCCTGCTTTTTTAAGCTTAGTAAAATTAGCGTCAGTTTGATAATGTGAAATATCAAGACCGTTTATGATTTCATAGTTTTTGAATTTGTCGTCGTGGGTATAATATTTACCTGTAAACGGACTTGCATTAGAATCGGTAAAAGCAAAAGAAATAGCTTCTATTTGCACAAAGAATAATAACGCAAGTATTAAAGAAAGTAATTTTTTCATTTCTATCCTCATTTTAATTATTTTATTTAATTATGAAGCAAAACTGAAGTTATGTCAACCCAATATCACTAAAAACATATTTTTTGTGAAGTTTTAATAAAATTTTTTCCAATTTATGTATATCGCTATAATGAAAACGGAGTGAAAAAATTCACTCCGTTTATTTAGCTTTTATTTCTTCGTTTTTCTCTTAATTCTTCACGGACTTTTTTCTTCTTTTCTTCTATTTTGAAAAACTTGCTTATAATATCATAAATAATTGCAAACAGCGGTACACCGATAATCATACCTGTGAGTCCGAAAAGTCCGCCGAATAACAGCATTGAGAAAAGTACCCAGAAGCTTGATAATCCGATTTGGTTGCCGACAATTTTCGGTCCTATGATGTTGCCGTCAATTTGTTGTAAAACAATTATCATAATAACAAAAACAAGACACTTTATAGGACTTTCGATTAAAATAAGCAAAGCCGCAGGAATTGCACCGATAAATGGTCCGAAGAATGGAATAATATTTGTAACGCCGATTAAAACTGAAACTAACAAAGGGAATGGAATATCAAGAATAATCATCAGAATATAACAGCAAATACCGATTATAGCTGAGTCTAAAATTCTTCCCGAAATAAAGTTCAAAACTACATTGTTTGCAAAGCGAAGCTCATTTTTAACTGATGTTGCGTGTTTTTTGCTGAAAATAAGCTCAATTAATCTTTTGCAGGAATTCTTGAAATTTGCACGGTCTGCAAGAAGATAAATTGCAACGATTATTCCGATAAAGAGGTCTTTAATAATAATTGTAATATTCAAAATACCGCTACCGACACTTTTAACAATATTTCCGAGCTCTTGGCTCCAATTGCTCAAAAGTGAGGTAATATCTTTAGAATAGTCCTGAACAACGCTGTTGAAATAGGTTCTTAATTCTTCGTTGTTTGCTAATTGAGTATCAATAAATTTTTGAATTGCGCTGAGATATTGAGGAGAATTATCAACAATTCTTTGAATACTGTTGATAATATCAGGCAAAATCATATAAAGTAAAAATGAAACAACGCCAAATCCAAAAACCATACTAAACAGTATTGCAAAACCTCTTATAAATTTTGCTTTAATTCTTTTGTTTTTGATAAACTTAAAAGCTTTTCCAAAAACCTTTTCAAAGAATATACAAACAGGGTATAAAAGATATGCAATAGCAGCACCATAAATTAAAGGTCTTACAATAGTAATAACCGAAGACAAGGTTTTTGAAATGGTAGGAATCCAATCCAAAAAGAAGTATAATAGAACGGTAAGTCCCATTGCTGCAAACAGGGTTAAGCCAATATAAAAATAATGCTTGAAATTATTATTATTCTTCATAATTTTTTCCTGTTCCTTAAAATATATTTGTTATTATATTTATTATAAAGGAATTTTATTCATTTTTCAATAGTTTTTTACAATATTATTGGCTGAATTTGCCTGCCCTCAAGCGCATTGTGCATTGCAACAACTGTTTTTTCAAAATCAGCTACTAAGCTATTTTCTTTAAAAAGAGGGTCATCTTGACGATAAGGGACAAAATAAATATTTTTTGCATTGTGAAGAATACCAATGTTTTTTGAACTTGTTGCTAAACCGTCATTTGTTGAAACTGCGATTAAAACAGGGCGGTTGTTTCGCAAATGAGCCTTTGTCGCCATTGTAACGCAAGTATCGCAAATTCCGTTTGCCAGCTTGCCGAGTGTGTTTCCTGTGCAAGGCTCAATAATAATTATATCAAGCAGCTTTTTAGGACCTATCGGCTCTGCTTGCGCAATTGTAGAAATGATTTTTCTTTTGCAAATGCCTTCAATTCTGTCAATATGCTCTTTTGCTTTTCCAAAACGAGTGTCGGTTGAATAAGCGTTTTCCGACATAATAGGGGTAACCTGAGCACCCTCATTTACTAATTGCTCAATAATAGGTATAACTTTTGAAAATGTGCAGTAAGAGCCGCACAAGCAAAAGCCTACCCTGACATTATTCATATTAATCACCTCGATTTCAGCGTTTTGTAAATAATATCATAAAGTGCTTTTGCACTGCTTTTTGAACAAAAAGAAGCAGGCAAGGCTTTTGCGTCAATATAGCCTTGCTCCTTTAAAAGACCGCTGTTTTTTGAAGCTAAATCTATTATTAATGCGTCTTTTTTGATTGAATTTATTGCACTGTCGTTTAAAGCCTTTTGATTAACTGTGTTAAATACTAAATCAAATTCGCTTAAATCTTCTACCATGTTTGTATGAATGCTTTTTAATAAAAGTTTATTAATGTAATCAAAATCCTTTTGCTTTCTTGCGCTGACAGTTATGCTTTTGCAGTAAGATGACAAAATTTTTGCTAAATATTTTCCGATTCTACCGTTGCCGATAATCAAAATGTTTAAATCATTAAGTGAATATTTTGTGTTTTGATTTGCAAGCATAATTGCACTTTCGGCGGTGTATAAAGCGTTTTTTAGTAAGAAAAGCTCATCTTTTCCGTAATCAATTGTGTTTTGATTAATATTGTATTTTTCGATATCGCCACCAAAAACAATACAGTCGCTTCTTATCACTTCTTTTGTTTTTGAAATATCATAATTTGTGGTATTTATAGTTTTTTCATCTTTCGTAAAAGGATATGGAAAAATGACCGCTTCAGATACTAAAATATAGTTTTTGATTTTATCAAAGTCATTGCTTTTGTCAAAATAAAGTGTATTATAGCTTTTGTTTAGCAGTCTTGCGAGTTCTTTTTGCCTTAAATCACTGCCTATAACCGTTACCAACTAATCAAATCCTTTCAAAAATGATTACTATTGTTATATTTTATGAAATATAAGAATTTTTTGACAATAAAAGCATTGACTAACGGGCAAAAAAATGATAAAATAATTATGTATTTTTGTTGGGAGAGAACTATAAAATGAAAAACATAAAATTTGCTTTTAAGAATTCATCAAAAAATGATTTTATAATGAACTTAATTATTGTTATTTGTTCATTATTGCTTGTTTTTGTCGGTGCAAAATTTTTCACTTCAGGCGAGCAAGCAAGCAGCAGCAAATATCCTATTATAGTTTTTGCAATTGCAATTGCAGTAGCATACTGCAAAATTGCTGTTGAAGCTATTGAAAAATTGATTGCAAAACGATTTGATTATAATTTGCTTTCAATTTTTTCTGTTTTGGTAATATTTGCTTCGCAACATTTTAAAGAAGCTGCTATAGTAGCTGTTATTTATTCTTTTTGCAAATGTATTTATGATTTAATTTGTGCTGATTTTTCTGAAAAAGTTATTTCAAATTGTGATGAAAAGCTTTTTTATACTGTAATTTCTGACGGTAAAGAGGTTAAAAAAGCTTATTCTGATTTGCAAGAGGGCGATAAGGTTTTAGCTCATAACGGTGAATTTTTGGCATTTAGTTATGTTTTTGATGGCAACAAAAAAGTTTTTAAATCCGGCAATTTCCATTATAATAACGAAGTTGAAGTAACCGTAGTACAGCTTGCTGATTATGAAATTGATTTTTCAGTTGTAAATAAAAATACTATGTCAAAAACTGAAAAAATACTTCAAATAATAACCTATGCTTATATGTTAAGTATTCTTTCATTTGCTCTTTACTTGTTTGTAAAATCAATTGTAAAAGGCGACGGAGCCTATGCAGGCTTATATAAATTTGGTTTGTTCTCATTGTTCTTAAATCCATTTACAATTAATTCAGGCTTGATTTTTGCAAATCTTTTTTCAATTCTTTCGCTTAAAAAAGAAGGCGTTTGCATTAAAGATAATGCTGATTTAGAGAAGCTTTCAAATACAAAAACAGTTGTTTTTGAGCCATCTACTGTATGCGAAGCTGACGAAACCTTGAATAACGAAGTTGTTAAAGCAGTAAAAATCGCAAAACTATTAAAAATTGATACTGCATATTTAGGCGATGAAAACAGCAATGAATTCAGCTTAGCAGGTTTTCAAAAGTGCTTAGATAAAGTTCCTGATGAAAATGGTATAACCTATGTTTGCGAAAAGAACAGTGAGTTTAATAATGCTCTTGTTGTTTCTACTGACAGCAAAGAGGAAAACTGTGTTGAAAAAGCTTCACTGACAAAATTAGTTAAAGCTTTTGTTAAAACAAAGTGGGTTAAGGTTTTTCAAATAGTAAGGGTTGCTTTGGGCGTTGTTATTAATTTTGCTGTTATGGCAACATTTTTAAGCAGTAGTATTGTTAATAAGATTAGCAACTATGTTATTGAGAACGGAAACACTGAAACAAAGTCAATAATTGTAAAAATCCTTGAACAAACAAATGACGGAAGCACATTATCACCATGGATTATTGCAGTTGTACAATTGGCTGTTATTATAATATTTATGTTTGTTTCGTTGTCTTTTTATAATAAAAATTGCAACAAAAAACTTCGCTGAGGCGAGGTTTTTTTGTATAGTATTTGACCGCTTTTTTCTTAAAAGTTTACAAGTTTGTAATTTTTATTGACATTGAGAATAAAAGTATTAAAATACAAAGCATAAATGCTTTATTAAAGAGGTGAGAATTAGAGAAATGAGCAAAAAAAGAAAATTGATTGTAGGTATTTCTTTAAGCGTTTTGTTGTTAGGCTTGTTAGCGGTAATTGTTACAGTCAATTTTAATAATACTTCGAGCGAGTCGCTTTCAAGTGCGTTAAGAGAAGCAGTTCTTCACGAAACCGAAAAAATAAGCCTGTTTGGTCTTATTGATGTAAACCCTGGTCTTATTTCGGCTTATGTGGTAACGGCGGCGATTTTGTTTGTAGCATTGATTATAAGAATTTTTGCAATTCCGCGTTTTAAAATGATTCCAAGCAAGTTTCAGTTTGTTATTGAGCAGATTGTAACATTTTTTGATAATCTTGCAGTTACAAACAGTCCAAGAAAAAACGGATTTTTAGGCGGTTATATTTTTTCTGCGGGGTGTTACATATTCTTTGGAACGCTGTTTGAACTTTTTGGAGTTCAAGTAATAACAACAAATGGCAGTTCAGTCGCTTTACCGGCACCTCTTTCTGATATAAACGGTGCAATAATGCTCGGTTGCCTGTCTTACGGTGTAATTCTTTCAGGTGGTATTATTTGCAATAAATTTAAAGGTGTTTTAAAAACCTTAAAAGAGTTTTCTCTTCCAATTTCAATGAGTTTCCGTTTGTTCGGTGCATTGTTAAGTGGTATGTTAGTAACAGAGCTTGTTTATTATTCGTTATATTTAAGTTTTGTTTTACCGGTTGTTGTTGCTGTAATGTTTACTGTTTTACACGCATTAATTCAAGCGTATGTACTTACAATGTTAACGGCAATGTTTTATGGTGAGGTTTCCGAACCACCGGAAGTTAAAAAGAAGAAAAAAAGCAAAAATAAAAAATCAAAACGTGTTAAAGCGTAAAGAATCTTTGGAGGTAAATAAAAATGAGTTCAGTATTAAGAAAAGTATTTGTTTGTTTGATGTTGATTATGACATTAACAGTTATCGCAGGAATGTTTACAGCTTCGGCTGAAACTAATGATAAGGCAGAAAGTGCAACAGTTGCAAGCGAATCTGTTGAAAATGCATCTGCACAAGCAACCGAAAAAAGCGGTAAAGCATTTGGTGCCGGTATTGCTATCGGTTTAGCAGCACTTGGTGGTGCTATCGGTATGGGTCTTGCAGCAGCAAAAGCTTCTGAAAGTGTTGCACGTCAACCTGAAGCAGAAAGCAAAATTCAAAAGTTGTTTATGCTTGGTCTTGTATTTGTTGAAACCGCTATTATTTATGCGTTGATTATAGCTATTTTGATTGTATTTGTATTGTAAGTAAAGGTGGAATAAGAAATGAATATTCCTTTAAATATAGATTGGCAGCAAATTTTATTGCATTTGACAGTAGATTACCGAGCATCTTATCGAATGCTTCCTCATCGAGATTGCAGAACACAGCCTCTTCTGGCTTTTCCACGTTCAGGCTGAGTTTATGCATATTTGCAAACTCTTTATAGCGACTGATGATGGTATCAACTTTCTCAGATACATTGCAGGACTTGAAGTTCAGCTGAACCTTATGAGCTTCCACCTTACGGAAGTCCAAGAGCTGATTGATTAGCTCAAGAAGACGCTTAACATTATTCTGGATAATAGATAGATTCTTCTTTGTCTTCTCACTGCCATCACCAGATGCTATAATTGTATTCAGTGGCGCTGTGATGAGTGACAATGGAGTACGGATTTCGTGAGCAATATTTGTGAAGAATCCTATCTTCGAATCATACAGTTCCTTTTCCTTGTCCATAGAGAAACGGTACATCTTCTCCTTGTTCTCTGACTTCAAATGATTACGATAATTGCAGACGATATACCATACCAGCCAGCTGATTATCATCACATATAACAGCAACATGAAGTTCGACAGAAGGAATGGACGATTAATTGTTATAGACAGTTTCACAACTTTACCTTCAACACCATCATTATTCATTCCCTTTACGTAAAGAGTATAATCACCAGA
>CACZIY010000029.1 GCA_902781345.1 Oscillospiraceae bacterium
CTTTTACAATAATTTCTGCCGAATTTATATCGTATTCCCCTTTTTCAACTAATTCGCCAATTTCATTACAAAGCAGTCTTCTGAAATAATCGTGCCTTGAATAAGACAAAAATGACCTTGAATCAGTTAGCATACCAGGGTGAACACCTAATGCAGAATTTTCTGCAATTGTATGTATTTGCTCAATATTTTTGCGTTTAGTATCACAAAACCACCAAGCATTGCCTAACATTACATTTCTGAATGCGTAGCAAATTGAAGCATATTTTGAAGCGGTGTTACTATCAAGCGTGTAAACCAAAGTTTTTGGCAAGCTACCGTTTTTATTTATTGTATCAAGCGCTATTGCTAATGCACTTGCATCTGGCGCATCACCTACTGTATCACAACCGCAATCAGCGCCTAAAACTTCAAAAAGTTCACTATTAACATTTCTTTTAACACCTAAATGCCATTGTGAAACTAAATTTCTTTCTTTATATAATTTTGAAAGCCAAACTACCATAAAAGCGATGAATTTTAATAAGTTTTCAGATGTAATTTCACCTTTTAAAGCCGATTTGAAAATTTCATCTGCTTGCGAAAATGTAGTACAAAAGTCGGTTTCATTTGGAAAATACTGAATTCCCATATCTGTCATTTTACAACCATTTACACAAAAATAATCAAGCCTTTTTTCAACAGCTTTTTGCAGTGATGAGATATCAGTAATTTCAACGCCGGAAACTTTGGATAATTTTTCTATATACTCTTTATAGTCTTTTCTATTTGCAAGCAACAAGTTATCGGTACGAAAAGACGGTGAAACCACAAACGATAAATTCTCTTTTCTTAGCAATTTGTGATACTCAAGATTATCAGCAATATCATCAGTAGTTGCAATATATTTTACCTTTGAAAACTCTATCAATTTTTTCGGCGAAAGGTTTTGAAGTTTTATATACTCATTTGCTTTGTTATAGATTTTTTCGGCATTTTCTAAACTTAGCGGTAAATCAATTTCAAAATACATTGAAAGCTCAAGCTTAGTCCAATCATAAAGCGGATTAGCTGGTGATAAAGATACAGCATAAATATACTTCTTAAACTTTTCAAAAGGAGAAGCATTTCCTGTTATATATTCTTCATCAACACCTGCCGAACGCATTAAACGCCATTTGTAATGGTCAGCCGAAAGCCACATATTCGCAATATTATCAAAAGGTTTATTCTCATAAATCTCTTTTGGCGATAAGTGGCAATGATAGTCGCAAATAGGCAAATTTTTAACTTCGTCATAAAGCATTTTTGCACTTTTTGAGTGTAATAAATATTGATTTTTCACGCAATCACCTCATTTACAATTGCATTGTAACATAAAATAATTTGCAATTCAATTGTATATTTTTGCAATATATATTGCAAATTAATTCATTTTGTGCTAAAATTGATTTGGTGATAGATATGCAGAGATTTTATTACAATGAAAACAACATTTTAGTTCATCATTCTATTGATGAAATTCCAAACCCAAATGACTTTTATATGCACGCTCACGACTATTTAGAACTTTATTATTTTATTTCAGGCAAAGGGCAATATATCGTCGAGGGTACCAGATACGATTTAACATCTGGTGACATACTTGTTATGATGCCAAGCGAAGCACATATGCTGCAGATTGAGCCTATTATGCCCTACGAGCGTATAACGGTGCAATTCACACCCGACATTTTTAGTAGCATTGCTTCAAGCGATTTACTTCGAGCTTTTTTGCGCAGACCTTTAGGTCAGTTAAATCAGTATCACCAAAACGATTTTATTGAAAAATGCTTTAAAAATATGACAAATACTCGGGAAAACGCCGATTGTTATACCCGCACTCTTTCGTATTTACTGCCGATTGTTTACGAGCTTGGAAAAGCTTATGACGAACGAAGCGATACTTTTGAATATCAGGAATCATCAAGCGGTGCTAACAATATAATAGGTTTTGTTAACACAAATCTATTTAATGATATTTCAGTTGACTCAATCGCAAAGCATTTTTACTTATCACGCTCGCAAATAAATCGTATTTTCAAACAAGCAACAGGAAAATCGGTTTGGGAATATGTTTTGATTAAAAGACTTCTTCAAGCACGCCGCAGAATAAAAGATGGCGAACATATAGGCACAGTTGCAATAAGTTGCGGTTTTAAAGACTATTCTGCATTTTTCCGTGCCTATAAAAAACAATTTAAAACTTCCCCATCATCAGATGTTAAAAAAAGCAGTTCCGAATAAACGAAGCTGCTTTTTTAATTTTTACTTTTACTTAACTTTATATGTTCCTTTTTTAATCTTATAAGTGCCTTTTTTTGCAGGGCCGATGCCAAGCGGTGAAGAACCTACACTATTGCTTGAATAAGCAAAGTAAGCGGTCATCTTTTTACCTTTGACTTTCTTAGTATCCTGATAAGTTAATTTATAAGTATAAGTCTTTTTGTTTCCTTTTGCGTAATATGCGCTGCCGCCGATTTTAAGCACAAGTCCTTTTATCTTTTTAGGAACTTTTTTAACCTTTACAGTAATTGTATAAGATGCTGTATTAAACGTTTCAGTTGGGTGCCAATCGCCATCAGACTCCCAATATCCATTTATCGTCTTTTTACCATATTTAATCTTAGAAATTTTGATTGAAGTAACTTTTGGCTTTTTGTTAATTATTGTTGTTAAGCTAAATATGCTTGCAACCTGGTCGATAGTGTATTTTTTCTCGCCTGTTTCAGGGTCAGTAAAATATATCTTACAAAGAGGATGAATTTGATAAGTTGTAGCTGCCTTTAGCTTTTTCAAAATCATCTTTTTATTCTTTTTAAATGTTTTCTTCTTCCAGGATTTTGCACCTTTTGCTCTGTATTCTACAATAGATTCAAAAGCATAAGTACCGAGTGTAATAGAATTCTTTGTAATTCTGTAATTATTCTTATAAATCACATAGTCAGGGCTAACATAATAGCCGAGTGTATAGGTGTCCTCAATCCAAAACTCATTTATTGCGCCGCCAACACCGTAGCCTACTTCACGGTTTTTCTTAATACCCTCAAAATACTTGCTGGTAGTCGGGACATTAATTGTGTTTCTCTCGTGTTTTTGGACCTTTATTCTAAAGAACTGCATTCCACAAGTTGCAGAAGTTGACAAGCCATCGCTTTTTGAAGTATCAACAGTATAACTCATTGTGTCGCCCATATAAAAGGTTTTCCAAGAGCTGTTTGCATAAAGCATTATTTCATATTTTGAGCAATCCCAGCTTGTAGGATGCAAATACTTTTCAGGAATATGGCTGTTAAATTTAACATCAAATGTAACATTGTTGCCACTTACCTTAGTTGCAGTTGCGGTAATGTCATAAAGCGCACAAGTCCAGACCGCTTTTGTACCTTTTACAAAATGATAACCGTCATAATTATCTGTCGTTTTAGTAAATGACGGGTCCGACAAGCCTCGCAACAATTCTTCTTCATAGAAAATTTCATCGTCGTCGCTGGCATAAGCCGAAACCGAAACGCAACAAATAACCATAACTAATGCTAATAATAATGATATTACTTTTTTCATGATATACTCTCCTTTGTTCATAATGAACTTTATTTGTAAATATTGTATCATAATATCTTAACATTTGCAATACTTTTTGTTATATTAAATAAAAGTAGGCTTGCAAAATGCAAACCTACTTTTATTTTAAGAGTACATTGAATTTGCCGACATATAGTCATAGATTAACTTTCCGTGTTCTTGCTCTTGTTTTTGAATTCCGTTCAAAATACTTCGCAAATTTTCTTCCTTAAACTCAAAAACGCAAGTATCATACAAATGTGAAGCGTGTTTTTCTGCTGTTAAAGCGTCTGTGCATAAATAGCAATCGTTCTTTTTCTGCTCGTTTTCATCATTTTTATAAGTTGATGAAAAAGTTTGATTTAAGTTTACAGGAATACTTTGTGGTGGCGTTGTACCGTTCATTACAGCGCTGATTGCGTCATAATGCTGCTGCTCAATACTTTTAATTGATGAGAAAAGTTGCTTTAACTGCTCGTCATTAGCGCAATTAGCTCCTTTTTCGTACTTATCAATGCAAAGCTTCTCCTGTCCTTTTAATTCTTGCAATAAATCTTTTTCTTTTTGTGTTAATTGCATAATAATCACCTCAGTTAAAGTTTAACCAAATATTTAAAAATTATGCAAAAGTAAAACAGGCCGATTACTACCGGCCTGCTTTATGGAGTTATGAAAAAAATTTTATCAATCTTGTACTCTAGAATTTGTCATTACCATAAGGGTCATTTGCACCCTCATTTGAATATGTAGGAGCAGTTGTTGCTTCTGCATCATTGCTTTCTGCGATAATATCGAAAGATTCAAACTTTTCAAATTCTACTTTAATTTCTTCAAATTTCATTGTGTAAAATCTCCTCTCTATTATTCTGCATTAGCCCAAGCTAAAACTTGGAATTTTTGTGCATCGTTAAGATGGTTAAAGAAAGAGTTTGGAATATCTTGTTCTGCGGCACAAGCAGCGGCAACATAGTTTAATGAACGACCGTTTTCAGCCTGTTCAGCATAATATGTTGTTGATTCGCCTGCTTTTGTAAGTGTTACATAAGCACGAGCAATAAAATCTTTCTTAATGTTTGCTTGCTTAATATTTACAATCGAACCTGCGATTACACCTTCAAGGTTGTTGTAGTAACCAGGTGTAGGAATAACTAATGCAGGGTTTGTAGCAATTGTTAATAAATCGCCTTCTGCTGGTGCAATAAGTGTACCGAAAGCAACAGTAAAGCCTTCGCTGATTGCAGTGTTAACTAATTCAACATTAACATTAGTAGTGAATCTGATACCGTTTACTTAGCCCATACGAATGGATGCCGCTTCATTCGTTGTACCAGCGATTATTGTGTAATCAGTTTCAGCAGGTGTTCCACCTTCGTTTGTATCAGCAACTTCATTTGGTGTGTCTGCGTAAACAACAGTTGTAGAAATGGTGATTGCTGAAAGTAACAAAACTAGTGAAATGCAAAGTGCTATGAATCTTTTTTACCTACTTTCATATTAAATTTTGTTGTATTCATACCTTAATATTTTATATTTTTTTAAATCAAAAGTAAATATAAAATCGTAAAAGTAAACTATGAAAATAGTAAAATTTTGCTTGAAATTCCGCAAATTATGTGTTAAAATTGAAAAAGGTGATAATATGCAATCGTATAAAGGTTACTATAAACCCGACTTAACAGTTTCCTATCGAAACTTTTCTTACCCTAACAATGACAAAAGATGTATTTCACAACAATTTAAGGTTCAACGAAAAGAATATGTATTTTTGATTGTGTTAAAAGGCAGTATTAAGGCTCGATTAGAAAATGAAACTTTTATTGTTGATAGCGGACACATGGTATTTGTTGATACAAATATGTTCTTCGGTTTTGACTATTTAGAAAATATGGAACACGAGCAGATTTATATTGCTGCGTCCCCTACTGTTTTGGATTATGACTATGATGACGAAACTTATTTGCGCGCTATGCATTTTATGCCAAATAATAAGCGTGTTATTAACTTTAATGATAAAAAATTCAAGTTAATTAAGCAAAATATCAATATGATATATAAGTGCTTAGAGCGTGATTTTGGACTTTCACACTTGTTACCGCAAATTTTATCTATGATTTCCGCATTAGACATTTATTATGACGCAATGTTTCCTGCAAAAATGGTTTCCAGCGACAGTTTACCAACTACAATTATGAATTATATTGAGCATAATTTTACAAAAAATATTACTTATGAAATGATTTGTAATAAATTTTTTGTTTCAAAACCTTCTGTTTTAAAAATAGTAAAATTCTTTAAAAGTATGACATTACAGCAATATGTTGAACAATTGAGAATGGATTTTGCTCTATACACTATGTCAAAAGGCGATGTCGATTTTGTTCAAATCGCTTCACTTTGCGGTTACAAAAATTATTCAACATTTTATAAGGCATTTTTAAAAAATTTTAATGCTACACCAAAAGATTATTTTAAACAAAACTTTGAAAAAAGAAATTATGATTTACCTTTTTCATAAACAAAAAGACTGATGAAAATTCATCAGTCTTTTTTATGTTAAATATTTCTATTATTTAATTAATTCTTTAACTGTTTTAACAATGTTACTAGCTGAAAAACCGTAATGCTCTAACAAGTCAGCAGCTGAGCCTGACATACCGTATTCATCGTTCATACCAATTTTCTTAACAGGTACAGGATATTTTTCTGCGAGACAATCGCAAACTGCAGAGCCTAAACCGCCGATTACTGAATGCTCCTCAACAGTTACAACCTTGCCTGTCTTTTTAGCAGAAGCGATAACTGCTTCTTCATCTAAAGGTTTAATAGTGTGAATGTTTAAAACATCAGCATTAATTCCCTCTTTTTTAAGCTCTTGGGCTGCTTTAACAGCTTCATTTACCATAAGACCTGTAGCAACGATAGTAACATCATCACCGTCATTTAATTTAACTGCTTTACCAAGCTCAAATTTATAAGTAGCTTCATCGTTAAATACAGGAACTGCAAATCTGCCAAAACGCATATAAACAGGTCCGTCGATTTCAGCAGCAGCGATAACAGCTGCTTTTGCTTCAACTGCGTCAGCAGGGTTAATAATTGTCATACCAGGAATTGTACGCATAAGTGCAATATCTTCATTACATTGATGAGTTGCACCATCTTCACCTACTGAAATACCAGCGTGAGTAGCACCGATTTTTACAGGTAAATGCGGATAACCGATTGAGTTTCTTACTTGTTCAAATGCTCTACCAGCAGCAAACATAGCAAAGCTTGAAGCAAATACTAATCTACCTGTTGAAGCGATACCTGCAGCAATACTCATCATATTACCCTCAGCAATACCGCAGTCAATAAACTGTTCAGGATAAGCAGCTTTAAATTTACCTGTTCTGGTTGCGCCTGCAAGGTCAGCATCCATAACAATCATATCTTTATATTTTTTACCAAGTTCAATAAGTCCCTCGCCGTAACCGTCACGAGTTGCTTTTTTAATTACATCAGCCATTACTTAACCCTCCAAACCTGCAAGTGTAGCATTTAATTCTTTCATAGCTTCGTTGTACTGCTCCTCATTTGGTGCAACACCATGCCAAGAGCAAACATCTTCCATAAACGATACGCCTTTACCTTTAATGGTTTTACCGATAATGCAAGTTGGTTTGCCTTTACATTCTCTGGCTTTTTTGTAAGCGTTTTCAATTTCTTCTAAATTGTTACCGTCTATGTTGATAACATTCCAGTTAAATGCTTTAAATTTTTCATCAATAGGTAAATCAGACATAACATCTGTCATTTTACCGTCAATTTGAAGATTGTTAAAGTCAACAAAGGCAACTAAATTATCAAGCTTTTTGAAGCCTGCGAACATTGCAGCTTCCCAAACTTGTCCTTCTTGAATTTCGCCGTCGCCTAAAATTGTATATACACGATAATCTTTGCCTGCCATTTTGCCAGAAATAGCCATGCCGCAAGCAGCAGAAATGCCTTGACCGAGTGAACCTGTTGACATATCAACACCAGGAATATGCTTCATATCAGGGTGGCCCTGCAAAAGCGCTCCTTTATGTCTTAATGTTTTGAGTTCATCAGTTGAAAAGTAACCTTTCAATGCAAGCGCCGCATAAAGTGCAGGTGCTGCGTGTCCTTTTGATAAAACCAATCTGTCTCTATCAGCATTTTTAGGGTCTTTTGGGTCGATATTCATTTCACCGTTATAAAGATATGCCAAAACATCAGCAATAGAGAGCGAACCGCCCGGATGACCTGCTTTTGCACAGTAGGTTCCTTCAATTACACCCATACGAACTTTAGTCGCAAAAATTTCAAGTTCCTTTTTGGTTGAATTATCCATTGTTTTCTCCTTCATATAATAGAAATATAAATATATTAAACAGCAAAACTGCTATTTACAAATTAATTATGTAGTCGACAAATTCTGCAAAACCACATTCTTTACAAGTTTTATTGGTAATGTAATCTGCCTTGTCCTTAATATCGTCAGGCGAGTCACTAACTAATGCGCCGATTCCCGCCGCCTCAATCATTTCAATATCATTATAATAATTGCCGATTGCACAAACATTTGAATACGGAATTTCGTAATAATCAGCAAGTTTTAAAATTGCAGTACCTTTATCAATACCAACATTTGAAAACTCCATGAATTTTACATTTGTATCAATAATCTTTATGTCCTCAGGGCAATTCGCTTTTGCAAATTCTCTGACAGGTGCTAAATCATCAAACTCATCTTCAAAAAGCACTTTTTGCCAATCAAGCTCAGCCACTTCATCAAACGAAGCCTTAACAAACGGTGTTTTTTCATAATCTAAATGCTTAATCATAACATCATTTACTCTAAGTGCAAAAATAGTATTGCCTGAATATATTTCAACACCGACATTAGAAAAATTTTGCATAAGTAGTTTTACAAAGTCCTTAGCACTTTCAGGCATATTCTCTGTATAAACTACTTTATCTTTATAATAATCGTAAAAAGTTTGACCGCCGTTTACAATTATAGGACATTCAAAATGAAGCATTTCAGAAATAAATCTTGTAGTCGGCACTCCTCTGCCGGTTGCAACGGTAAATTTTCCGCCGAGTTCTACAAACTTTTCAATCGCTTTTCTGTTTTCTTCAGGTAAAAAATTTTGGTTTTCATAAAGAGTGCCGTCTAAATCTGAAACTAATAAATAATTTTCAAGACTTTTCATCAGTTGCTCCGTTCTAATTTATCAAGATAATTTTTAAAGTAATCTGGTAAATCACTTTTAAACTCCATATACTGCCCGTTTGGGTGTATAAAACCTATTGTTCTTGCGTGTAAACATTGACCGCTGAAATCAGGCACAGCCTTGTAAGAAGAATATACAGGGTCATTCAAAACAGGCTTGCCGATTGAAGCTAAATGAACTCTTATTTGGTGAGTTCTGCCCGTTTCAAGTCGCAATTTCAAATAGGTATTATTTTTAAATCTTTTAATAACTTCATAATGAGTTACCGCATTTTTAGAGTTTGTTGCAGTAACTGCCATTTGCTTGCGTTTTACAGGATGACGACCAATCGGCTTATCAATTGTACCGCTGTCATCTTTAATTATACCAACACAAATTGCCTCATATTCACGCAAAAATGAATGCTTTGAAATTTGATTTGCCAAAAAATTATGCGCATTATCATTTTTTGCAACTATTAGCAATCCGCTTGTATCTTTATCAATTCTATGCACAATTCCAGGGCGAATTACGCCGTTTATACCCGAAAGCGAATCACCACAGTGATACAAAAGCGCATTTACAAGTGTACCGCTGTAATTGCCTGGTGCAGGGTGAACCACCATTCCTTTTGGCTTGTTAACAACAAGCAAATCATCATCTTCATAAACAATATCAAGAGGAATGTTTTCAGGCTCTGCTTGCATATTCTCAGGCTCAGGAATTAAAACTAAAACCCTATCGTGAGATTTTAATTTATAGCTTTTAGAAACAACCTTATCATTAACGGTAACATTACCTTTTTCAATAAGATTAATAACTGCATTTCTTGTTATTTCATCAATACTCTCCGCTAAAAACTTATCAATTCTAACGGAATTTTCTTGCTCATATACAAAATTAAACTCGTTCATTTAATTTTCGCCTTTTGATTTTTTTACATCAAACAATATGCTTGCAATCCACATAAAGCAACCTATAACAATACAGCAATCAGCAACATTGAAAGATGGAAAGCTAAAAAATGAAAAGGTAATAAAGTCAACTACTTCGCCGTAAAAAACTCTATCAATCATATTACCGATTCCGCCTGAAATTATAAGCATAATCACATAACAAAGGTACTTTTGATTTGCTTTTAGTTTCACAAAATAGACTAAGCCAACAACAATAAAAATTACTGTAGTTATCATAAAAATCCATCTGCTTTCATCAAGCATACCAAAAGCCGCGCCGTCATTTTTTAGAAATCTAAAATCAATCAAGTGCGGTATAACTGTTACTGTTTTATTTTTTGGTATATATTTTTCAGCCGCAATTTTAGTCAAATAATCCGCTAAAACAAGAAACAATCCCATTAACGCAGATATATACTTGTGTTTATATTTTTTAAAACTCAATATATTCACCTAAAACTACTGTTGATATTCAAACAAACTGCTTGAATTTTGCTCTTCTTCGTCTTCTTCTGGCTTTATTTCATCAATTTCCGAATACTCTTCTTGAACTTCTTTTTCTTCTTTTTTCGGAAGTGGTTCATCATTTACAAATTTTTCATTAAAATCTTCGTCGGTGGTATCAGAGTTTACAGCCTTATCAAGCAAAACTTCAGATTCAGAGATTTCCTCAAGCAATTCTAATTGTTTAGAATAGTTTGCAATTGTATCTTCTCTGAAGTTTTCAATCTCACTTTTAAGCTTTGCATAAAAGTTCTTTTGAACATTAACCTTTTTATCGGTTTCATTTCTCAAAGAAATAGCCTCTTGTTCAGCTTGAGCTACAATGCTGTCAGCTTTTTCTTTAGCATTGTTAATATATTCTTCAGATTGCGTTTTGGCTTCACTCATCAAATACTCAGATTTACTTTGAGCTTCTTCAAGCAAATAATTTGCTTTATCTTCACTTTCAGCAATAATTGCTTTTGACTTTTCATCAGCCTCACGCAACACTTTATCAGCAGAAATTTGCGCATTAATAAGGCAGGTTTTAACCGATTCCTCGTTTTCCTGCAATTTTTTAACATGAGCCGCTAAAACCTTAATTTTTTCAACAAGGTCCTCATTGCTTTTTTCAAGTTTTTCATAATCATCAGCAACTAAATCACGAAATTCGTCAACATCAGCCACTTTATAACCAGAAAGACCTGATTTTGAAAATCTTGTATTTCTTATTTCATCTGCTGTAAACATTTATAATTATTCCTTTCAAAGAAATTTCTTGTAGTTTAAAACTACTCTTCCCTTTTTACTTCTTTCATCAATGCTGTCAATAATAAATTTACCGTAACCTTTAATTGACAAAACATCACCTGTTTTAATTCTTAAAGTTATACTATCACAAATCAAATGATTTACAATCAAGCTTCCGCTAAGAATTAAATTCTTTGCTTTTTCACGAGAAAGATTTGTAATGCCTCCGACTGTGCAGTCCGCCCTGTCAGACGCAATTACTTTTCTCACTTCTTCAAATTCGGGCTTAAAATCAGGAATTTCATCGGTAATTTCAACATCAACACCGGCACCGCCGACTTTTGTTATATTTTGCACAACAAAATCCGCTATGCTTTCACAAACAAAAGCATACGCAACATTACCAATTACCAGAATATCGCCGACTTTTTCTCTTGAAATACCTTGGGACATTATTGTTCCTAAAAAATCTCTATGAGATAAATCTTTATCTGCCTTCACAGTAAATTTTACTGTTTTAAAAGGATAATCAGGATTCTCTGCCCAATCAGGCAAGACAGCTACAAAAACTCTTGAAGCGTTTTCATATCCGCCAAAGTATGTATACTTATAATGCCCTTTTTCAAGAATACTTTTGCAGCAAGAAAATTCTCGTTCGTTTAAAAAACCTAAAAATGACGGAATATTTTTTAACTCCATCATTTTTAAAGCGTCAGATAATTTTGCTTTAATAAGATTATCTGAATTTATTGACATTAGATATACATTCCGCCTGCTTCAAAGTCTTCTAAAAGCTCATCACCCATAATATCAACATTGTTAGGTGTGATAATAAATGTGCAGTTTGCAACTCTTTTTAAAGTACCGTTATTTGCATAAGCAGCGCCGCTTAAAAAGTCAACAAGTCTGCGAGAAACAGCTTTGTCAGCCGACTCAAGATTTAAAACAACTGTTCTTTTTTGATTTAAATGGTCTGCAATGCCTGTTGCCTCAGCAAAGCTTTCAGGTTTAACAAGAACAACTGAAAGATTTGAATTAGCATTGATGTTTACATATTTTGTTTTTGAAAATCTGCTTGTACTTTCTGTTTCAGAAGAAGCATATTCCTCTTCTGGTTCTTCAACAGTTTCTCCAACACCATACCCATCATCAGGATCTTCACCAAGAACAAAAGTTCTTAATTTTTCAATAATAGCCATATTATATACCACCTTTAATTATAGTTTCTTTTACCATATAGTGCCGAGCCTATTCTTACCATAGTAGCACCGCATTTTATTGCAAGGTCAAAATCATCAGACATACCCATTGATAAAATACCTATATCTATATTATCATTGATTTTGCCTCTGTTGTCAATATAAATTTTATACATTTCTTCAAAAATTTTTGATTTTTGTAAATTATTCTCAAAAATCGGGCCGAGAGTCATCAATCCCTTAACAAAAATTCCGTCCATTTCAGAAATTTCTGCTAAAATTTCATTAATTTTTGTTTTATCAAGACCGCTTTTATTTTCCTCATCGCCAATATTAATTTCAATCAAAACATTTGAAATAATATTCCTCAAAACACTCTGTTTTGAAATCTCCTTAGCTAACTTTACAGAGTCAACCGATTGAATAAGCTCAACCTTACCAACAATCTGCTTAACCTTATTAGTTTGTAATGTTCCGATAAAATGACGATGAAAACCTTTATTTAAAGCTTCTTCTTTTGACAAAAACTCTTGTACACGGTTTTCACCCATATACTTAATGCCCTTTTCAAAAGAATAGTTAATTGTTTCAACAGGAACTGTTTTAGTTGCTGCTAATAAGGTTATATCATCAAAGCTTTTGCCAACAGAATTCGCAGCCTTATTAATTTTATCACAAACGATTTTATAGTTTTCATCAAAAATTTTAAAACTATCCATCAAGACCTTTTCCTTTCACGATTACTTCATCATAAATTTTAAGTTCGTTATTGCCATTATTTGTTTTTACAATGCAATAATCCTTAGAACTGTAAATTACATCTGTTTTTACAAATGTTGTAACAGTACCTCTTTCAACATAAACACCTTTTTGACCTTTTTTAACTCTGATAGCGTTTTTGTTAACCTTTAAGCCTTTGTATGTTTTAAGAATTATTTCCATATTCTGTTCTCGAACAGTCGCTAATTCTTCATTCATTTCCATACAAGAGAATACTACAGCGCTTTTTTTACCATCGCTTTTATTTACTGCCTTAACGGTAACAGAAAGCTCATCGGAATTTGAAAGCGAAGTACCAATTTTGATTTTATCGCCCTTTGATAAATCACTGATATCAGAAGTATTCAAACTGCAAACAATATACCATTCATTTTCGCAAATTACTCTGCCGACCTGATTGTCATTAACCTCTTGCGGCTTAATATTTTCAATATCACTTACAGTAACATCTTCAATTTTATCATAATCTAAAGCGTTTTCGTATCCGTCAGTGAAATTTACGAAATAGCCTGAATCATCGCTTTTTACCCTTTTAACATCTTTATCGTAGCTGTTTTTCAGCATTCTAAGCTTGCTTTTTAGCGATTTGATTACAGAAGAATAATCGCTTTCTCTACCTGTCGCAAGTTGTCCTTGTGCTATAAAATAGCGTAATTGCGACATAGATGTTTTCGCATCAGCAAGATTATTACTGTTTATATTTCCTAACAAAGAATAAATATTTGCTTGTGTTTGCTCAGAAATAATATCCAAGTCAGCATTATGAATTGAATTTTGCTTATCAATTTCCTCAATTTGTGAAAGATAATCCTCTAAAGAGTTAATTTCATTAGCAACAGCAACATCATTTGCCTTGTTATAGTAACTAATTACATCAGAATTTTTTGCAACTTTACCGCCGTTAGAAACTCTATATACCTTAAAGCCTGCCAAATCTGATTTAATTACGCTTTCTTTTCTGACAAACAAGCAATCAGCAGAAACCGCTTTTTTAACAGTCATTTCAACCGCTTCTTGAGTTTCATAAGGATTAAATAAAGAAGAAAAAGAATGATATAACACAGTGCAAATAATAAGTATTCCAAAAACACCAAAAAATACTTTTTTAAACTTACTGTCTTTACCGAAATCCATTATTTTTTCTCCTTTATAAATTCTTTTACTAAATCAAAACAATTGTGCTTTAAGCTTTCATAATCTTGTTCATCAGCATAAAACCAATTGATTTTATCATTTCTGCGAAACCAAGTTAGCTGTCTTTTTGCATAACGGCGGGACTCTTGCTTGATTTTTTCTACACATTCGTCTAAGCTTTTTTCGCCGTCTAAATACGGTTTTAATTCTTTAATACCAATTGCCTGAACTGAGGTTTTAGAAGTTTTGTTTTCAAAAAAGGCTTTTGCTTCATTTACTAACCCATTTTCAAGCATTTTTTCAACTCTTAGATTAATTCTGTCATAGAGTGCTTCTCGTGATTTGAAATTCAACCCTAAATATAAGCAATTATATGGCGAATCATTTTGAACAGCCGCTTTATCTTGATTTGTCTTGTTTATACCTGTTGAATAATAAATTTCAAGCGCTCTTTTTACCCTTTTCACATTGTTTTTATGAACTGTTTCAGACGCTTTAAAATCAACCTCTTTCAACAACTCATAAAGATAATCAGAGCCTTTTTCTTTTTCTATTTCATCAATTTTATCTCTTACCTTTTCATCATTATTCGGTATTGAAAAATCGACATTATTTACAAAACTATCAATATAAAGTCCTGTTCCGCCTACAAACAAAGGCAATTTACCTTTTTTTATAATCTCGTCAACCTTTTGCTTTGCCATTTCGCAAAATGAGGCTACCGAAAAGCTTTCATCAATACTTAAACAATCAATTAAATGGTGCTTGATGCCTTGCATTTCTTTAATTGTAGGCTTTGCGGTTGAAACTCCGATTTCTTTATAAACCTGCATTGAATCAAAAGAAACTATTTCAAAGTTGAATTCTTTTGCAATATCAACCGCTAACTTTGTTTTACCGCTTGCAGTTGGTCCTACCACAGCGATAAGTGGTATTTTTTTCATATACTAAATCCTTGAAAATCGTTTTTTAAATTCATTTAAAGTCATTTCAGCGGCAGTCGGTCTGCCGTGAGGACAATATCTAATTCTATCATCATTTAAAACAATATCGGCAAGAGCGCTAAGCTCCTTTTCGCCAGACTTGTTGCCAGCCTTTATAGCTGCTCTGCAAGCGACAGAGTGGTAAAGCCAATCAAGAAACTCAGGCGAAAAATCAGTAAATTTTTCGCAAAGCTTACCAGCAATTTCCTCAATCAACTCAGCAACATTTTCTTTATCAAGTTCCATAGGAACGCTTCTTACAAGCACTGTTTTTGTTCCGTAATCCTCAATTTCAAATCCTAATGAATTAATCTCATCGACATTTGAAATTACCGCTTCATATTGCTCTGCAGAAAGCGATACCCTAAACGGCACTAAAAGCAATTGCGGATTATGCTGGGCATTTTCCTTTAAGCGTTCAAAAATGATACGCTCATGGGCTGCGTGCTTGTCAATTATTATCATTTTATCGTCGCATTCGACTAAAATATATGTAGAGAAAACCTCACCTACATATTTAAAGTTTATATGCGGTTTTTGTTCCTTTTCTTGTTCCACAGCTTTTTCTTCTCTTTTCTCTTCAGCCTTTGGCGCAGGTATGTATTCAACTGTCTTTTCCTCTGCTAATTTTGGAGTAGGTGTAAAAGGAATATCAAAGCTTGAAAGCGGTTTTTGCTGCTTTTCAAAATCCTTTTTAAACTCACTAGCAGTAGTATTTACAAAAAACTCTTGCTTTTTCTGCTCGACAGGCTTTTCAGGAATATTAAACCTTTGTTGTTCAAAAGTGTCTTGCTCAACAGGTTTTGCAACATCTTTTTTAAACTCAACCCTTGAAACATCAGCGTCTAATGCCGACATTACCGCATAGTAAACGCCTCTGAAAATAGCTTGTTCGTCAGAAAATCTGACTTCAATTTTTGAAGGATGAACATTAACATCAACAAATGACGGGTCAATTTCAATATTCAAAACGCATGCAGGATGCATTCCGACCATAATGCGATTTTTATATGCTTGCTCAAGCGCTGCCATAGCAGTTTTTGTTTGAATATATCTACCGTTTAAGAAGAAATACTGCCAACCTCTTGTTTTTTTAGCAGCAGTAGGTTTTGATACAAAACCGCTGACCTTAACACCGTTTAACTCATAATCTACATCTAATGCACTATTAGTAAATTCGGTGCCTAAAATTTCAAAACAAGCGGATTTTAACAGCTTATCGCCAGGAGTGTTTGTAACTTGCTTACCGTCTTTAATTAACTTAAAAGATATTTCAGGATGAGAAAGTGCAATGCGGTCAATTATCCCTGCAACAACATTTGACTCGGTGTTATCTTTTTTCATAAATTTAAGCCTTGCAGGCGTATTATAAAACAAATCTTCAACAACTATCGTTGTACCGAGTGCGCAACCTATTTCATCAAATGAAACCTCTTCGCCGCCCGCAATTTCATAACAATAACCAAACTCATTACCAGTGGTACGAGTAATAGTCCTTACCTTTGCAACTGCACAAATTGATGCTAATGCTTCACCTCGAAAGCCTAAAGTGTGAATTGCCTCTAAATCCTCACCTGTTTTAATTTTGCTTGTTGCATGGCGCAAAAAAGCAGTTTTAATATCATCTTTATCAATTCCGCAACCGTTATCGGTTACTCGCATAAAGGTTCGACCGCCGTTTTTTATCTCAACAGTAATGGCATCTGCCCCTGAATCTATGCTGTTTTCAACGAGTTCTTTAATAACCGCTGACGGACGGTCAACAACTTCGCC
>CACZIY010000030.1 GCA_902781345.1 Oscillospiraceae bacterium
ATCTAAATGGAAAAAGTCTTTAGAATACGACATTAATCCGTTTTCTTTGCTTATACTTATGTCATCATAACTCCAAAATCCTGCATTATTAACACTATATTTATTAAAATAAGGTAGTATATTTGAGGTGTTAAAATCAGGTGCTACATTATTATCACTTAAATCCCGAATAATTGCATTTCTTACATCATTTGACAATTCAACACTATCAGTGATAAGTGAAAGATTTGGATTGTTTGTGTTGTTTTCTTCTGCTACTGCTGGAATTGCAAAAGCAGAAAAAATGATTGATAACGTCAAAATAAGCGACGTAACTTTTTTAATGAATTTCTTATTCATTTTTGTCTCCTTATATTTTAAATATCTTCTTTATTACCTAACAAGTGGCAGTTGAACTATTCTGTTTAATAGTTTCATAATTGTTTCCGCTATAAACCTTAGCAACTGTTCTTGTTCTATATGTACCAGATGATAGTGATGATTTTTTATTTGTGTAAATAGCACTTGCTTGATTAAATGTTTTTGTCCAAGATTGAACATTATTCCAATCACTACCACTCTTTTTCTGCAAATATTGTGTTATAACTATTTTAGTTGCTACACCCGATTGACCTACAACGGTACTTTTGCAAGTAGCTGTTTTTGAACTAATAGAAATTGATGATAATACATTCGTTGCATATTGATACCTTAAAACAACTTCTTCATCAACAAATTCATCTTTAATCAACGCTGAAGCATTAATTGAACAACTCAATATCACTGTCATTGCAATCAGAACAGATAGAATTCTTTTCATTTTTTCACCTCCTAAAACAAAAAAAGTATATAGGTATTTTTCAATGCCCTATATACTTAAACTTAATTTTTATTAAAAAGGTTAGGTTTTTTAAAATTATTTTTTAATTCTTAGATTTTCGCATATATCAATGATACTATCTTTATCTAAACTTGCAGTAAGTGAAAAAACATATTCTCCGTTATCCCAAATAAAAGAAATATCCTTACTTATTTTACTTGTTTGAACAATGTAATCTTGGCCATTAATTGTTTCATATGTTATAATTGAATTCTCGTTATCAATGCTTTCATTGAATTTTTCTTTAACAACTTGCTGTAAAACTATTTGCCCATCATCTGAAAAATATATAGTATCAGCACTTGCATCTGTTATTGAACAATCAGCTAATGAAAAGCCTTTTGGGACTGTTTTTAATTCATATACTTTTTCAATAGTTTTAGGATATTGGTTAGATTTTGTAGATGGTTCTTTATATGTTACATCAGCATGGTTCGAAAAATGCGTTACAAAGAAGTTTGCAATGGCATCTCTTACGGCACCAACAGTAAGCGATGACAACATTATCACTAATACTGCAACAAAAATCACTATTGCTTTTCTTGCACGTGTATATGTTAATTTAAAAGAAACTTTATCGTAATTTTTACACAACTTATCAATTTTCTTTTTAAAAGAGTTTGTTGGAATAAAATCTATATTTTCACAATCAGAATACTGTTTTAATATCATATCGTCAGCAGTTTCTAACAATGCTTGTTTTAAAATATTTTCATTCATTCTCGATTTCCTCCTTTATTAAAGTTGAAAGCTTGTTTTTAGCATAATGCAATCTTTGCTTTGATGTATTTTCATTTATACTAAAAATATTTGCAATTTCTTTTATACTTAAATCATTAACATATCTTAGATACAAAATTTCATACTGTTTTTTTGTAAGTTTTTTCAAACACTTTTCATAAGTTGTAAGCAAATAGCCTTCGTTTTCTATTCTTTCAAAATCATTGTTTTCATCAGGAATATCACTTACATCTTCGACAAGTACTTCTTTGATCCTATTCTTTTTATTTACCATAGTAATGCAAATATTTTTAGTTACAACTGCAATAAATCCATAGGTTTCATCAGAATAAATGTCTTTAATTTTAGATATATTTAAAGCAATTCTTAAAAAAGATGTATAGGTGGCATCTTCTTTATCCATTTTATTATCAAAATATTTTGAAGCAATACCATATACATATTTATAATACTTGTTATAAATTAAAGAAAACTTCTTTTCTTCTTCAGAATTTGGTATTGTCATTAACAGTAAATTCAGCATTATTTTAACTCTCCTTGCTACTTTCTATAATAGCAAAAATATAATATTTTTTCAACAATAAATTCAATAAAATTATTATAATTTTTAATACCTCACAACACACCACCGCAGCATTAAAATTACATACAAAAAAGCAAAGGGTTTAATCTTTGCTTTTTTAATTTATATTACCAATTTATCGAAGCAAATAACAGCGATAACTCGCTGTTTTTTCTTAAATTTTAAATGTCGGGATGATTTCGAGGGAGATTTCGCCGACAGCGAAAACTGGTGGTTGATAATTTGAAAATGCTATGATATAATGAATTCGACAAAAGGTTTTTGTCGTGGAGCAAAGATGAAAAATAACATTTGAAATGGAGGAAAACAAAATGATACTTAAAGCAGTTAAGTTCAGAAAAGACGGATTTTATTCGCAGCCGTTTGCTTTTGGCGGTGAAGAGGGTGCGGATAAGTTTGACAAAAACATACGCTATAGAGGCAGTTTGCAAAACTATCTAATTGATACAGGCGATGAAGTGATTTTGGTTGATACAGGATTGCCGTCAGGCACACCTGAGGAAGTGCCTGATGAAAACAGCCCCGCATTTACAGGCAAGGATATTTGCAGTTATATGGAAGCATTTGAAAAGCTCGGTTATAAGCCAGAGCAGGTAACAAAGATTTTGCTTACTCATAAACATGCAGACCATTCGGGTGAATTAAAATCTTTCCCAAATGCAAAAATCTATGTTAATGCAGATGAAGTTTCAGCGGACGAGCTGAAAGAACTTGATAATATCGTTCCTGTAGAATTTACAGACGGTAATTATTATAATTTCCCCGAAAGCCAAAAAATCGCCGACGGCGTCACTTACATTAAAGCAAAGGGACATACCAACGGCAACAGCATTGTAATTGTTGAAAATGACGGACTCTTTTATATGTTTCATGGCGATATTACATATATCGATGAAGCACTTTATGAAAACAAACTTTCTGTCGTTTTTGAGGATATTGGCGCCTCTCGTATAACACTCGACAGAGTTCGTGAGTTCATACGCAACCACCCGACAGTTTATTGCGGAACGCATACACCGCAGGGCTATGAAAATCTTGAAGCAAAGCGTGTTATGGATTTAGAAAATCCTGTTCCGACCGTGCTTGCAGAGGTCGATTTTTCACAAGCGAAAGCAAGCGGAAAATATGTTTGTTCTGTTTGCGGCTATGTTTATGACCCTGCAGAAAACAACGGAGTAGCATTTGAAGATTTGCCTGATGATTGGCGCTGTCCTCGTTGCAAACAACCGAAAGAAAAGTTTAACAAAGCATAAAAATAAAAGCCACCGATATCGGTGGCTTGTTTTTTTACTTAAATTTTAAATGTTGGGATAATTTCGAGGGAGATTTCGCCTTTTTCGTCTTCGTGAACGACGATTTTATTGATAAAAGTATCGACAAGTTCTTTGTTAATTTTTTTGAATTTTTTGGTTTTCAAAAGGGTAACAATAATCGGATTTTCAAGGAAAATTTCCGATTCCGATTTGCCGATATGCGAGTTCAATTTTACGATTTCGGCTTCGTCTTTTGCAATTTTATCTTTGCAAATTTGTTTTTTCTTTAAAAAGTTTTCTTTGCTCATTTCGCCGTCAGCGTAAAGGTCCTCATAGCCCGAAATTCTCTTGTTTTGCTTTGCAATTTGGGCTTTTAAAGAGTTGATTCTTTCATCAATAACTCTTTTGGTTTTGTCTTTATCTTTAGCCGCTTTGTTAATAACATCTTGCATATTTTTAACGGTTTTTAAAAGTGAGTTTAAAAAGTCCAAAACTGCCTCTTCCAAATCATTTTCATGAACGGAGTGAGCGGTGCAGGTGTGCGCACCGTTTTTGTAACTGCGACATACATAGCGGTTGTTTGAAACGCCTTTGTATTTGTTGGTAATTTTGCTCATTGCTTGACCGCATTCGCAAACAATATGTCCAGCAAAAGGCGAAACATTTTGTTTTAATGTCGATGAAATATCACGGTTGTTTTTGAGTTTGTTTTGCACCAACTCAAAATCATCACGGTTTACAATAGCCTCGTGAGTATCTCTAACGATAATATGCTCATCTTCGGGTCTTACTCTTTTTCCGTGGTTTAATTTGCTGTTTTGATTTCGATTTTGCCACATATCGCCAGCATACATTTTATTTTTCAAAATGTTATGTATGGTCGAATATGTCCAAAACGAAGTCGACTCTTTTTTGTTAGAGTTTGAATATTTAAGCCCGTTTTGTTTTTTATATTCGCTCGGGCAGGGAATGTTTTGCATATTAAGGTCTTGTGCGATTGCAATTTGACCTTTGCCGTGTAAAAAGTCATCAAAAATTTGTTTAACAACTTTTGCTGCTGGCTCGTCAATTACAAGGTGATTTTTGTCTTTCTCGTCTTTTTTATAGCCGTAACTTGCAAATGCACCGATAAATTGACCTTGCTCTTTTTTAATTTTAAAAGTTTTTAACACATTGTTAGAGAGAGTTATTGAATAATTGGCATTCATTGCGGCTCTGATAATTGTTTCAAGCGTTCCTCTGCCTTCATCGCTGTCGTAGTTGTCTAACACAGAGATAACTCGAGTATTGTTTCTTACAAAACAAGCCTCTAAAGTATAATAATCTCTCATATTACGGGTGAGACGGTCGCCTTTTTTTAAAATAACACAATCTATTTTATTGGCGCCTATATCAGCCATAAGTTTAACCATTCCTTGACGACTTTTAATATCTGTTCCTGAATAGCCGTCATCAACATACTCTCCTACAATTTTAAAATTCTCTTTGGAATTTTGAACGAATTGCTCACAAATATATCTTTGATTTTTAATGCTGTCGGAATCTTCTGATATATCTGCTTTGTTTTGGTCCTCTTTCGAAAGTCTTAAATATAATGCTGTTCTGTAAATTTTGTTTGCCATAAGTTTTTTAACCTACCTTTCTCAATTCTTCAACTTCTTGTGTTTGTATATTAAAATATTCTAAATATTCTTTAAATTTCTCCGTAAAATTTTGGTTTGTTTGTGCTTCATTATAGTTAACTGTTACTTTCATAACCTTACCTCCTTTTACTAAATCCTATTACCTGAAAGCCTCAAAAATAATAAGTATTTAGTTTGATTTGTAGTAAGTATGTGAAAAAACAAAAAAGTGTCAAGTAAAAAACGGGGGTAATATTCAACAAACTTTTAAGTGTGTTTTTGTGCAAGATATACAATATATTGTATGAAAATACGAATTTCATAAAAAAATACCCCTTTATACGCTTTTTTCGCATATAAAGGGGTGTGTTTTACAAACCTAATTGTACAAGCAGTCGTTTTTTAATTTCTTCCAAGGTTGTATCAGGGACGCTCGTAACATAATTGCCGATTTGCGACTTGCAGATTGTTTGAATTTGCTCAATTAATAATGTGCTGGTATCACGAATCTTAATTTGCATATGTACTGGCAACTGCGCTTTTTGCGCCGTTGTTAGTGGTATTACCTGACAAATTTGCGAGGTATTAAGTCCTTTTTTGTTGCCAAGAATTATACAAGGGCGCTTTCCGCCTTGAATGTTTGGTTTGTAGTCGCCGAGATTTACATAGTAAATGTCACCGCATTTGATTGTATGTTTGGTATTCATAATTTGACTCCTTTTTTAAGTAAAACAAAACCGCTTGAACGCAGTCCAAGCAGTTTAAAAAGTAACAGTTATTTTATTTTTTTAATTCTAATCAAATTATGAAAATATTTTATTTTTTGTCAAGTTTTTTGCAATAAAAAGTGCGCAAGCTTTTGCTTACGCACTTTTTCATTAACACATTATCTTACTTAAATTTTTTATGGCATTTTGTTTTCAAAAATTCTTTAATCTCGCCGTTATCTTTGTCTTCATAATATCTAACAAGCAGTTTTTTAAACTCCGACACATTATTCTCTGGAATAACAAGCAAACCGCCAGCATTTGCAATTAAATAGTGATTTGCAAAGATAACAGAAGCTCTTTTGTTGCCGTCATTAAAAATTTGTGTTTTCATACAGTAAAGGCAAAGTTCAATCGCCTTATCAAGCACTGGTGCATCAAGTTCAATAATTGATTGAATATTCTCAATTACTACCGTTTCAATCGGAAGCGGCGGTTTATATGTTGTACCGCCAATTGTTACAGGCACGCCTCTGATTCTACCGCCGTTTGAGAAAAAGCCTTCGTTTACAAGTTTTGCAATATGGCACAAAACAGAATAATCGCTTTTTACCTGAAGCACATCTTTATCGAGAATAAACTCCCAAGCGTGTTTCAGATTGAGAATCTTTTGAACATCTGACGCAGTTATGCCGTTAACCGTTCCGTTTTCGATAATATCTTCGGTTTGAGGGAATGAGGTCGCTACACCCTCCAAAACCGCTTGCTCATATATCGAAAGTTTCATATTTGCTCGTGCAAAATCGAGGTTTAAAATAACAAAACTGTCAAGCTCGTTCTCAGTAAAACCTAATTCCGCAAGTTGCTTTTCAACTTTTCTAATTTGTTTTTTTAATTCTTTTGCATCACGGTTGTTTCGCAACAAAAGTTGATATAACTCATCAGAATAAGCATCAACATAAGTTGATGTTAACCTGCTGCCGACTCTTTTGCGAACATATAAATACTTACCGCTGTCATTTTCTTTTATTTCAGGCGTTCCGTCATAAGGCAACAAATTTAATCTCGCAGAAAAATCTGCTCGTTGTTGCAACAATTCTTGAATTTTATCTAAATTATTCACATTATCACTCCTTTTAGGGAACTTTTACAGATATATTATATGCGTTTGTTCCCTAAAAGTCAAGTTTTTTAGGGAATTTTTATATAATTTTATAATATAATTGTTCCCTAAAACTGTTTTTATATTCACAACACACCACCGCAGTAGCATTTTAGCAAGTCGGTGCGTTGCTTGCCGTGCCCGAGTTCCTCGATTACTTTCTGGCGAGCAAGTTTTTCTGGCAGACGCTTGCGATATTTTACTAACTGGTTGCTCGCAAAACTTCGCCGCAGCGTGTGCGATGAAATGTTCTCGTATTCGTTAGGATTTAAAGTGTAAGGCAATGCGTTTTTGTACTGGTAGAAAAAGTTTTGGTAAGATTTTAGCATTGACGAAACATTCTTCGGTACAGACTTGTCAACAAATAAATAATCATCGGTATATTTGCCTTTGCAGGCGGTGTCAAGCAAATATTTGACTACCGTCATCTGTGTACTATCGAGTTCTAAAACTCGCTTTTTACCGCCTTTGCACCCCTCTTTAAGCGTAAGCGTTTTGGTTTTGTAAGCGTTAAGTAATGTCCGCTTGTTCATAAGCACCGCCTCTCTTGAACGAAGTCCAAAATAGTATTGCAAAATTGCCATGCTCTTAAAGTCGCTTGCTTTTGATGAACGCTCCATAATTAGAAGTACCTGCTTAAAAGCGTTGCCGTCTATTCCGTAACGTTGCTTAAACTCTTTGTTGCCAAGCCCCAACTCTTTGTTGCTAAGCGTAAACCTGCAACGCTTTTTAGTACCCTTTGTGTTAAGCCAAGCGTTTTGAAAATTAAGCGCCCAGCGTAAAGCAGACAACCGCTTTTTAACCTCTGCAGTAGATATGCCGTTGTCTATGTATTCTTCAACTAAATTTTTAACCTGTATGTTTTTAATGTTCTCTAACTTCTTAACCTGACAGCGATTAAAAAGGTCCCTGCAAATTTTGTTCAGTTCAGCCATATAGGTGCGTTTTGTTGACCAACTTTTTTGGTTGTTAGATTTTGCAATTCGCTTTAACTGGTTGCACATCACCGTGTTTAAAAAATTATCTTGTTCAGCCATAAAATAAAACCTCCGTTACTTTTAGATTTCGTAACGCTTTAATAACGGGCTTTGGTCTGTCAAGGTAAAGTTTATGAACACAAAACATTTTGTCAAATTATCGCTACTTTGTAAGACTTAATATAGCAAAAAAAGAAAAAGCGCTTTATAACGGTACAAAACGCTTTTTTTATTTAAACTAAATCATAATCAAAGTTAAAATATTTTAGAAAAACTACACTATTTCGCTTGACAAATAATAGTGTTTTTCACATATCTTTATAAAACTAAAAGAAAGGGTGATTTTATTGAAAAACACTATGATAAACAGGCAAGTCTACACACAAAAAGAGGTGCAAATAATAGACGAAAACGGAGAGGTAAGGGTAAGTAAACTAAAACTTCCAAAATGCACCGAAACGGTAGATTACAACTGGGAAAAAGTTTTTATGGACAACTTTTTAGGGGTTGTTCTATCCCTTTGCGGTAAAAAGCAAACGCAAATAACATTTTACCTAATAAAGCAAAAAAACAACGACAACAAGGTAAATACAACACAAAACGATATAGCAAGAGCGTGCAACGCTTCAATTCAAACGGTGAGCAAGACGATAACAATTTTAAAAAAGCAAAACTTTTTAAAATATCGCAACGGAATATATTTTATTAACCCGAATATGCTTTTCTACGGCAATCACAGCAAGCGAAAGCAGTTGCTTGCAGAATTTTCAAATTTTTAGTTTACTGAATAAAGCAAATGCCCTTGTGAAATAAAATTCGAGCATTTGCACTGACCTTAAAACTGCATTATAGCAGGCGTGAAAACTCACAAGGTCTTTAAAAAAGAACAAGCCCGAAACAGTTTCGTTTCAGGCTCGTTCAAGAAGGCAAACAAATTTGTTTTTCAGAACAGTTTAAGTATATAAACTAACAAAAATTTGTCAAGCCTAAAAATGCCGTTTATTCGGTTTGTGCTCGCCGAAATCCGTATTAACCCAGCCGTCAGCCGAATTTTGAAAAATTTCGTAACTAACAATATCATTGCCGCACTCGCAGGGGTAGTGGTGAACAATCATGTTCGGCAAATCCATTCTGTACTCATTTTTCTTAGCGATTGAACTTTGCAGCCTCCCGCACCTTGAACAAAATACCATATCTCACAGTCCTTTCTTGTAATTTTTGCGAAATTTGCAATAAAATGCACAACAAAAAAGACACCTGCAGTCAAAAATAACAACTCCAAATGTCTTTTTACAGTTTAATTATGAGATTATTTGATTTTTTGTCAAGTTTTTTGAGGGGGAAAAAGATCGATGTTTTTTGGAGAAAAATCGGTATATACTGTCATGAGTAAGACATTAGTGAGACAGAAACATGACAATATATGCTGATTATGACTGAGATATTGGTGAAAAAATACAAATTCAGTTTGAGTTGTACTCTACAATAAATTTTGCACGTTCATATAATTCATCAAAAGTTATTATTTCTATGTTTTGAATATTTCTTCTATAAAGTTCAAATGAACGAAGTTTATCTTCATTAATACCGTGTTCAGCTTTAAACTCTTCAAGACTACCTATTACAAGAAAAGATTTAGGCTGATAATTATAGACTTCTTCACCAGTTGGATTTCCTTTACTATCTTTTATGGAAAGTTTATTGGATATTCTCTTTATTGCTTGTTGTACCGTACCTTGAATCTGTGCCACAGCACCACATAATTCCCGTGAAGGTGCATAGCATCCTGATCTATATGCTGTATTTTCAAGTAAACTAGTCGTATGAGTTTTTATTTCAACAAAGCATAGATTTGAAATAATACCTCTTGTTTTCATCAAAGCATCAACACGCTTGCCAATATCAGCAATGCTATAACCTTGTACAACTTGTTCAAGTTTTTTTGTCGTCAAGACTGCTTAAAAACAGATATCCTAAACCGTAACCGAATATCCATTGGTTTTTTTCAAAGTATGTTTGCCAAACTTGCTCATTTTTATAATTATATTTTTTCTTTACGGATTCAAAATAATTAGAATCATTTAGGAACTTTTTATAGTATTCTAATTGTTTTTTCCTATATCCAATAGCCGTAATATCCTCTTTAGTGATATTTGAACTCATGACTTTTAAGAATAATTCATAGTTTTTCTCTACTAGTTTTGATGCTTGTTCATCTGACAAATCAATATGTTCAATGTCCTCATCAGATAGTTTTTGGTATCTCTGACTACCAAATCTCATCGTCTGCACATCTTTGATGAATTTATAAAGCTTAGTTATTTCATCGTCCACAAAAGCAAACCCTAGTTTATGAGGATTCCCTGTAGCCGCAGTGTATTTTTGAATGTTCAACACATGTATTTGATTATTATCAGTGAATACTTTTGCAGTTATTATATGCTTGCCCTTTGTAGTTTGACGCAACAGTATTTCACCTTTTTCCATAAACATTTTATACTGTTCTTCAGAATTAATCCCACGTGTGACAATTCTAATTTCTTTTTCATTATCGTCGTGTTGATCTTTTATTGGCCCACTTATATATGTTTTCCCTTCTATAGGGTCTTTATATGTATCGGAATTATCATTAAACATATTCTTAATGCTCCTTAGCATGTACAAGTAATGTTGCAAAGATTGAAAAAATAACTTTTTTCATTATACTTTCTATTCCTCCATTGGTTTTATATTGGTTTCAATGAAATCCATAAAACATTTTCAATCCATATATTAGGAGAGTTTTGAGCTATGATAATTGTGATTGCTCGTTTTATAGATAAATATTATGTTCTTCCAAGAAGTCATTTACAACGCTATAAATCTTTGCAATATATTCGTCTTTAGTGGTTGCGTCTGTGGTAAAAGCTTCATATAACCACTCAATACCGCCTCTAACATATGAATTAAATATTTTCATGTTTTCAGGAGTATCAGGGTTTTTAAAAGCTCGTTCGATTTTTTCATCATCAGTTAATCCACAGCTATTGTCAATAAGCATTACTATTGTAAAAATATTTTTAAGATTATCTTGTTCACGGACAAGAACATCTGCGAATAATTTTGCGGTAACAGAACTTGTATTTTCCTCTTCTTTTCTTAAGCCATAAAGCACACCAACAATCGCACCTGTCATATAAACATCAATCATTCTTTCAAAAACGCCTGCTACGACTTCGTGACGATCATTTTTCTCAGTTTTTTGACTTAAATATTTTAAATAGGTAGCATATTTTCCTCGAATATAAATGTCATTAGTGAACACTAGAATGCCTCCTTTGTTGTTGCGGGGAGAATTGATGAATTGATTTCAGATTTTTTTTCAATTTGATATAAATTAGCAACTTTATCCAGCATAGTATGTTTAGCATATTCCCAGTCTTTATTCATAACTATAAGAATTACTTGTTCTGCAATACTTGGTAAAACTTTTGAAATATTCTCAATATGTGTTTCATCAGTGTTTGAGAAAGGAGCATCCATAACAATCGGATATGGCTCACTAGAGAATTCAATGCTTTCTTCGCTACTGTCATCGCTACTAATCTTTTTTCTTGCAAGGTCTACAATACCAGCAATAAAAGCAAAGTTTTTAACTGTATCAAGGCCTGGCGAGGTATCATTGGTATATGTTCCATTGCCATCAGAAATTTTTAAAGTAATTTTATAATCATTATCAATTTCAACAGTTCGGCTTCCATGATACATAGTTTTAAACAAATCTTTTATACTTGAAAGCAAATCTTCTTTTACTTTCTTTTCTGCATTAATGTAGCTTGTATTAAAGTAATCAAAAATGCTCTCTGCATATGTAATATATTTTTTTAATCGTTCATTTTTTTCATTGACTATTACCAAACTAGCAAGTTTGGATTCAAATGTTTCAACTTGATTTGAAAGTGAACCTATATCTATTGAAATTTTTAATTCTAAATCTTTCTTTTCTTTGAGCATTTTTTGGGTATTAACAAGATCTTTTTCAAATTTTCCTACATCAATATTTCCTTGAAGTAACTTGCTTAGCTCGTCATATCTATCGCGTTTTTCATACAAGTTATTTGCATCTTCTCTAATTTGGATATAGTCTTTTTTTATTGTTTCATAATATTCTGAAACTTCTTGCGAAAATCGATTGCAATCTTTTTTAAACTCTCTTATAGATGTGCCAATATGCTGCGGAGGTAGTAAGCTCTGTTCAAACTTAATATTATTAACAGCGCCTTGATTCAAAGTTAAATCTGCACCGCAAATGCATTTTCCTCTACGAAGGATAAAATCAATAGAATCGGAATGCATTTTAGGAATTCCTACTCCTTCTTGACTGGCATTTTCAATAACGGCATTAACTTTTTCATATAATGGCAATGCAAAAAATTTGAAAGCACCATTCGTAAAATCTTTTACAATGGTTTGTTCAGTAAACTTTTGATTTTTTTCTAAAAACTTAATATCTTTTTCAACTCTAAGTTTTTCTTCTTGACGATTTTTTGTTTCTGAATTTGAAGAAATCTTTTTATTGAGGTATTCCTTTTTATTCTCAAAAAAATCAATTTCTTTTCTTGTGTTAGCTAATCTATCTTTTAATTTCTGTAGGTTATTTTTTGCATTGTCAAGTTGAAGAATTAATTTTCTTCCCTCATCATCTTTAGCGATATCAAGTTCTTTTTTTAATTTTCCTATAACCGAATTTGTCCTAATTGGGTTAAAATGCTTTACAGTTTCACTAATTGTATCCAACCCCATTAATCCTCTAACGGCAGATGCAACATTTCCTTTATTGTTTATTTCGGAAATATGTTCGCCATCAAAGAAAAAATAATCTGATAATGCTTCAGGAAGAATTTTTTCAACAGTATTTTGAACATTTATTTCTGCAATAGTCTCTGTTTCTCCGTTTTCTTCTTTGTATGCAACTTCTAATGATGGCTTTGAGCATTTTGGTTTATTACTATCTTCTTTTGAAACAATTTGTGTTCTCTTTATTATATACTCTGTGTTTTCGTGATATAATACAATTTCAACATATACTTCTTCTTGTGAAAACATTTGCATTTTTTGAAATGTTTCAGTATTTATCAACTCACGAGTTTTGAAAGTGGTTTTTCCATACAAACACCAATTAAA
The DNA here is from genome assembly GCA_902781345.1 of Oscillospiraceae bacterium. Classification (GTDB taxonomy): domain Bacteria; phylum Bacillota; class Clostridia; order Oscillospirales; family Acutalibacteraceae; genus RUG11462. The sequence goes on from CACZIY010000030.1 coordinate 13,068, forward strand.
GGCTTGAATTAAAGTAGTTTTGCCACTAGTATTTACACCTAAAATAACAGTAACATTTTTTTCTTTATCGCAAGAGAACTTTACTACTTGTTTATTTTTATACTGTCTAAAATTTTTTAATGTAATCTGCTTAATTAACATTGTCTATCTCCTGAGTTATTATTTTAATAATTTTTTCAATCATTTCGTTATCTTTTAATTTTTTGTTGCTTTTATAATTGTTCTGTTCTAAAAGATAAATTTTTTTCTTTAAAGATGCTAATTTTTTTTCATCAAGAATAGTGTTGCTTTTTTCTTCAAAATCCATAATCATTTCCTCCAATATAATTTAAATTATAGTACTCCTCGATTTTTTCTACTAATCTAACTGATTCTGATGGATTTTCACATAGTTCAATAAAATCATCTAGTCTTTCTTTTTCTCTTTTGAACAGTGAAATCTCAGAATTAAGATTTGTTATTTTTTCATTTGAATCTAAATTATGTGGCAAAGTTATAAAATCATATATTTTAGCAAAATGTTTTTTATTTGACTTTCTTAGTACTCTTCCTCGACGTTGAATGTATTCTTTTGGGTTTGTGCTACTTGCTAAAATAAAGGCAGTTTTAATACCAGGAATATTTATTCCCTCATCTAAACATTTGATAGCAACTAACGCCTGTAGCAAATCTCCTTCTGCAAAAGACTTTTTTATTCTTTCTCGTTCTTGAGGAGATTCTTTTGAAGTAAACATTGAAACTCTCATACCTAATTCATTTCCCATAATATCCACGACTTTCTCTATTTGTCGGATATCACTTTCATCATCACAACTATCAAATGCCTTAGTTGCACCACAATATACGAGTATATTATTGTCATTTTTATAATCTTGCATTAATTCCCTTAATGCTTGGATTTTATTTCTTGCTCCTGAAATAATTCTTGACCGTTTAATTAATAATGTTTCTGCTATTTCAGGTAATTCATCATTTTTACTGTTTTTTAAAATCTTTTTAATTTTTTCTGTTAATTCATTGTATTCTGCAAGCTCGTCTTCACATAAACTTATAACAACAGGATGATAATAATAAGGCGTTAAAAAACCCTGATTTATTGCATCTTTTAGTGAGAAAACAATACATTTTTTGTCAAAATAATTTAATAAAGCAGCTGTACCTTCCTCGTCGTGATGGCGTTCAAGTGTTGCAGAAAGAGCTAATCTATAAGGAAAATTTTCAAGCATACAACCTCTAAGATTCTTGGCTCCAAAATTGTGCGCTTCATCTACTACTATGCAAACATTACCTTTTAACTTTTTTAGTCTCTCTTGCACAAAATCAGTAGAAAAAGAAGCATTAGCCATTACTATGCAGAAATTCTTTTTTATCCCTAAATTAAAATCATTAATAAGAAATTTGAATTTCTTTTTCCAATCATATTTAGAGTAACAAATCAATGGTTGAACATTGAATTTGTTTATATCTTCAACCCACTGTTCAACTAAATTTTGAAGTGGACACAAAATTATGACACCAATTTGATCATTTAATTTTTTTGATAATGCCGATATTGCACCAAGGGCAGTATACGTTTTTCCTGAACCTGTTGCCATATCAAAGATACCTTTGGAATTATTATTCATCCAATTATTAATGGCTTCTAACTGATATGGATGGTCATCAAACGAAATATATGGGGGGACTCTAAATACATTTTTCTCTTGTTCTTTTTTTGTCTGTTGAATTATTTGGAGTTCCTTTTTATCAATATCAACATCTATTTTTTCTTTTTTATACTTTAAAAGTTTTTTAACCGCAAGGTCTGGAAAATCAATAATTGTAACCTTAGAATCAGCATTTGTCCACAATAAATGAAAAGCTGTTTCTTTTTGCAAGACTTTTTTTGATTCAAAATCTGATTGCCATGAACAAAATACATCCATAACTTCATAATTTTGAATAAAAGCATTTTCGCTTTCGTTTATTGACCCAGAAAAAGCAATTATGTTGTTGTCGTGGTCATAAATTAACCCCATTTTTTCGTGATAAATACCTAACTGATTACTGCTAAGGGTAAACGCAACTTTAATATCAAGCTTGTTTTCAGCAATTAATGTTGCTAACATATTAAGCCGTTCGCTTTCAAAATAATTCTTTGGTTCTTCAAAAGCACTTATTATTGCATTTGATATTACTTCTTCACGCGCTTGATAGCCTTTATTTATAGCTTGAATATCTTCATCAGAAAGTTTTGGCGAAACAATTAGTTCTATTTTTCCACCATTAGCCACTAACCCTGAAATACCTTTAGCTATTTGTATTAATGCAGAGGATGAAAAAAAGCCAACTGCACGCTTATATTTTACAGCTTGAGAGAGAACAGGAATATAAAAATCTTTTATAACATTATTCGAACCTGAACGATATTCAGTATTAACATTTATATCTTTAAAAGACATATTATAAGCTCCTTATTGCACTGATCAAAGTATTAATATCTGATTCTGTGTTAAAATAACTTAAACTTATTCTTACCGTTCCCATAGTATCTTTAGTGTTAATCAAATCGTGGATATAAGGTGCGCAATGATAACCAGTTCTTACAGCAATGTCGAATTCAGAATCAAGAATCATTCCAACTTCAGAAGGTTCATAGTCAAAAACATTTAATGAAAGCACGCTTGTATGATTTGATAAATCACTTGGTAAATACAGTTTTATATTTGCTTCGTTTTTCAGCCCATTAATTAGTTTATTCATCAAATATTCTTTTTTCTTTGCAACAATATGCAATCCTGTTTCGTTTAACCATTTAATTGATGAATTTAAGCTAGCAATCGAAATAATATTAGGGCTTCCAAATTCAAATCCGTTTGGAGTAGAAAAAGCCATTTCTAAATTTAAAGAGTCTGAACCAGTACCACCAGCAAAGAAAGGATTAATTAGTGGCTCTGTAGTGTTTGCAATAAATCCTCCTATTCCCCATGAAGAGTATAAGTTTTTATGACCTGCAAAAATCAAATAGTCAATATAGGAGTTTTTTAAATCATATTCAATCAATCCTACTGACTGTGAACCATCAACAATTACTGTTGCACCATAGTGTTTTGCGCATCTAGCAATTTCCTCAACTGGAAGGATTAATCCAGTAACATTACTGACATGATTTAAAAAAATATAATCTGGATTATTTAGAGCAAATTGTCGTTCCATCTCTTTTACATCAAGCTTTTGTGTTTCACCATCAAAAGGAAGAATTTTAATTATTATTCCGAATTTTTTTCTTATCATTTCCAATGGTCTAGCAATTGCATTATGCTCAAAGGGAGATAAATAAACTACTTTGTAAGAGTCCCAATTTAATCCAAAAATTATCTCATTGGAGGCTATAGTTGCAGAAGGGGAAAAAACTACGTTATTTGGGTTGTCAATACCAACTAGTGATGATAATAAAGAACGTGTTTCATCAACTATTTGGGTAGCTTTTTCTGCAATTCTATAACTTCCTCTGCCAACATTTACAGCCGAGTTAATTTGAACTTCATTAACACGCTCATATACGCATTTAGGTTTTGGGAATGTTGTTGCTGCATTGTCCAAATAAACCATAAACTTTGCTCCTTAAGAAATAATTTCTTTTAATACTTTTAATATTATTGCTAACTTTTCATTAGGATTTAATGATTCATTATATTCCTCAAAAACGGATCTAATATTATTCAAAGCAGTTTCTCCCAATAAGGATATTTTATTAGAGGAGTAATCTTTTTCATAAATGCCATCTTCTGATTGTAATAATATCTTAAATTTGTTATCAGAATGAGAGCTATCCTTATATGAATTTATTTTAGCGATTGATTGTTTTAATGAGCTAATAAATTCGCTTAGCATTGAGTCATTCCAATCTTCTATACTCAATCCAACAAATGCATTAACGATAACATTCAGCAAATGTTCATCATTAAAAGTGTTAACATCTTTTGCTATTGATAATAATTGATTTGACACAGAATCAAACACATGCGACTTTGTTGAATTAGACAAGTTATTATACCAATTAATAATGGCACTCGATAAACTACTATTTTTATTTGAATTAAATAATTGAACAATTAATATAGATATTTCTTTTTTGAGATTGCGAATATGTGAGTCTAATATTTCCTTAGTTTTTGATATATAGTTTAAAGAATCACTATAACGATCCGTTTCATCGGTGGCGAACCTATCAAACAATAATTCACGAGGATTAATTTCATATTTAAGTAATTCTTTTCTTATAAAATCTATTCTGTTGTCAATTTCTAATAATTCTGATTCTTTTAGATATACTTTATATTTCTTTGTATATTCAGGAAGGCTTCGTATCCAATTTTGCATTGCACTAACAACTGAATATAATTTATTTACACTGGTATTATCTGAATTTTTATAGTCAATAAACAAATCTTCTAATGCATTTAAATAAAGTTCCTTATCTTTAGTACCAGTTTCAATCAGCATGCTATAGTCATTAGGTATATCATTAATATTACTAAGAGTTAATTCTGATAATTCAATCTCTTTTGTTTTATAGTATAAGACTATATTGCTTTTATATTGGCGAAGAACATAAGCAATAAAAACAGGAATTAAACCTTTTCTAATACTAAATGGTGCATTTTCTAGAGTCTCATATAAGGTAGAAAAATTTGTTTTTTGCTTTTCGCAATTAATGACAAATGTTTTAATTTCTGTTATTACACGATTTATTCCTTCATCTTTTACTTTAGCAGATGTGTCAAGCCCAGTGTGTTTAAATACGGACTTATAAATACTTGCTTCTGCAGAATTTCCTTCTAAACATGGAATTGTATTTGTATCACAATTTTCTAAAAGCCAGGCAATAACTTTATTTCTTGCTTTTTTGTTCTGAGAATTCAAATGCTTTTTGTTTACCATTTCATTATTAATACACGGAGTATACTTATAAACAGAACAGCATATTTTGGATATTTCTTCGCTTAATGAAATAGGGCCAGTTATATTTAATTTGCCATTGCAATTATAATAGGTGCTGTATTCAGACTTAGGAGCAAACATTTCATACAACGCTTTGCGAATTCTAAAATCATTATCTTCTTCAAAAACATATAATTCGTCAGTAATTATTTCATCTTTCGCACTAATATTCTTTAATGCAGAGATAGCATCAGATTTTTTTAATAAATCTATAATATCAAACGGCATTTTTGAAATACAAACAACGAATTGTGGAAATCCTTTTTGTTTTTTAATAAAATTAACTATTTTTTGCGTGAATGAAGAATCATGGTCAATAATATTGATTATCAAGCCATCATAAGGATAGTCCAATAATAATTGTTGAATGTTTTTAAACTTTAATAGGGTATTTGCCTCGATAAAAATATTTTTAAAATATCTAAGCATGCAGAATTTATCATTGTATGCTCTTGGAAAAACATATCCCAGACTATATGATTTTGATAAAATGTTACATATATCAATTTTAGAAATATTATTATTTATATAGTTATCAATTTTGGTTTTGACGCTAATAGCATTGTCAGTTAATAATACATATTCTAAATTATCTCTCTGCATAATAATTTGTTTTTTTAACAAATCATTAATGGCTACGTCCATTTCATCATTGTCAATAAATAAACATGATTTCAAATGAGTGCAAATCGGTCTTAATCGATCATCAGAAATCATATTAATCAATGCAATAGCCTTAATTATTTTTATTTGAATATTTGACGAAGCTTTTTTAATCGCAGAATTAGCTTTTTCCCAATTATTATATATTTTTGGATTAAACAACTCTTTTTTGAATAAATCTTCAAAATAATTATATATATAATCGATAGTAATAAACTCGCAATCGTTTCTCTCTGAAGACAAAAAAGCTTTAAAGGTATTGGGCTCATTTTGGGATAAGAAAGTAAAAATTGTTCGTTCGTTTTGTCCAACTTTTTCACTAATTTTTAATAATGCATATACACTTAATGGAGAAAGAGGAAAACAGCCGTTAACTATCTTTTCTTCGAAGATAGAATAATCAAATTCTGTAAAACATTTAACATTGGAATAACAATCACACATCTTTTTAAATTCCAATGCATGATTTTCTTTATAAATTTGAAATTCATCTGATTTTATAATAGCATTTGAGATTAATTCATAGCTTTGTTCAGATGATGAATCAAATCGAATGCTGTGAAATCTTCCTTCGACAGTTTTAAAACTATCGCTAGAAGAATAGTCAAGGATATCTTTATGAGTTACACAGGTAAAGTGAATTTGAGCATCACTACTACGTGTAGCTGCTTCCGCTATATCCTGAACGATTTTCATGTTTAACATATTAAAGTTTTCAGTATTGCTCTCTAAAAACTTACTGAATTCATCAAAAATAATATTTATGCCACAGTAATCTGTTTGTTCTTTTAATGCTGTTGCGACTTCCCTATAAAGCTTTACAACATCCATGCTTGACAGGGGGTTAAATTCAGTTCCTGCTGCAATCTTTGGATATACAGAGCAAAATAGGTCATAATCTTTTCTACAATAATTTTTTAAACCAACTATTATATCTTCAACAGATTTTTTGTGAGAAGCAAGTTCTAAAGAAAACTTTTTATACGCATCAGGAAAAGATTTTTTCCATTTTTGAATTAATAAGTATGCTGAATCAAAATATGTTTCAGGAATGAGATTTTGCAATCCCGCTTTTTTTAATGCATAATTCATTGCATATAAAAACGATTGGTTTAAATCACCAGAATTGCTATTCACAATTACAGGCAATGTCCTGATATTTGAACCAACAATAGTCTTTGCTAAAGAGCCGACTTCTTCGTTAATTGAAGCTATTTTTTCACATAATTCATTTAAAATGTTTATCAATTCTTTTTTGTTTTTTGACTTATCAAGAAAAACATCCAAAGAGGTTAAAGCAGAAAGGACTAATAGCAAATGAGATTTTCCTCTCCCATATGGACCAATTAATACTGTCGCCCTTCCTTGAGTATTTGTATTATAATAAAATGTTCTTAAAAAATCACCTAATACTAATACAGATTTCTCAGTCGGTATATAAGATTTAATTTTGTCAATTTTATTTAAGTCAAATTCAAGATTAACAGAAGCTTGATAACCTTCTCTAATGCCAATGAAAGATGAATAATTCATTAATTTACCTCACTTGTGCGGTTTTAAAATACATTTTTATAACATCAGAAGCACTAATATCTTTTTTTACATATACAACATCTAGCCCTGCTGTTCTGTTAACTGTTAATAAATCCAAAACTTGTAATTGGTCGAGATATTCGTTTATAGAGTTACGATTTAAATTAAAAACTCTTCCTATGTTATTATCATCATTGATTAAAGAGTCAATATTAACAGAGTTTTTTCCTTTTTCTAAGTTACTAATAATTACATACAAAACTGCATATTTATTTAGCAAATCTTTAGGCGGTGAAGTTTTGATATAAAGACCTTTACTATTTTCTTTCAATAGTTTAAGTTCAGAAAATGGTGAACCTAAATTTTCTTCAGGCTCAAAATCATTCTTGTTTTCGCTATACATACGAAGCACGCTTGAACAATCATCTCTCATCAAACTTAAAGAGTATTTTGAGCCTGGTTGCATTTTTTTATCCAAAGATGTTTGACAAAAATCACAAAAATTTTCTTTGGTGAAATTATTTCCTTTAAATTCATTGAAAAAAATATTCCATACTGTACAAAAATCATTTTTATTATTAACAATATTATAATGCAATAAAGACATTGTAAAAATATCATCAAAATATGGATCAAATCTATATATTAATTCGCCAAAATCTTTTGTAAATACTTGTTTTTTAGTTCGGCTTTTACCATCATAAATTTCTTCGCAAAGCTGAGTAGCCTGGAGCCAAAATCTAATAGATTTAACCATTTTACTTCCCACGCCTAAGATTTCTATAGCATCATTCCTATTAAAAAGATTGTCATATTCTTTGACGCTTTTCATGCCTTTTCTAAGCCATCCTTCGCGTATGTTAAATGACTCATTGCCTTTTAATTTAACCTTTTTTAGTAAATTACTCATTTAGAATAACCCTTTCCTCTTGGTAACAGAACCCTTCTCATGTAACAACCGCCCGAATAGTGATTGATACATTCAAAGCAATGCACACATTTATCACTATCGATAGTATAATTATACTCTATATCGGAATTACCATTTTTATGAAGATTAATTGCATTAAATCTACAAGCATTCTCACAAGCGTGACAACCCATACATAATTGGAACTTTGTAATTTGGCACTTAAACTTCAACTCAATATCTGCAATACGTGTTTTTTGCGCTATAGGGGTGTTTAATACTGAAATCTTAAGATTATTTGTTCCAAGTTTACCTTGAAGTTTTATCAAAGGCAATTTAGTATTACTGTCAAGAATGTATACTTCTCCTAAACGCTTTCTGCCCATTTCAAAATTTAAAATGCCAAAAGGTTTGAATAATTCATATAACTCATAGCTTATTGGTTTATTAAGGACATAATTAAAACTTTTATTATCTGTAGCACAAGGTTTAAAATCAATAGCGACATTTTTGCTTAGCTCTATGCCAGCACCGCCTTGTCTAGCTTTCCATCCGCCATTAATTACATAGTCATCAGGATCTTGTTTGCCCATTTTTAAAGCAAAATCATATAATGTTTGATAAAATTTTTTATATAAGTTTGGCATATATATACTAGCTAAAAACTGTGACCATTGACTGTTGTTCGGACAACACCAACATCCAACACGTGTATACCCTAATCTATAAGCATAATTGAAATCAATTTTTGAAGCCAATATATAAATCCATATGTCATAATCTATCCAATCAATAATCGGAGAAGCAACTGTTTGCTTGATTATTTTTTTACCAACTGATGATCGTTCATAATTACTTCTTGATGTTGATTCGCTTCTTCTTATACCATAAAAAGTCAATATGTTTTTACAATTTGCAAAAGTATTTTTGATTTTCTCACCAATTAATCCTGTTTTAAAGATAGTACAACACCATCTTAAAGATCTGCTTGGTGGGCCAAAAAGCTCACACAAATTAAAAAAATCTTGTTCATTATTTTTAGCCTTTAGTATAGGTGTTTTTTTATTCTCGCTTCGAAAACGGTCAATATATTCATGCGTATACGGGAATTCAAGAGTCGTGTCTCCAAATATATGTATTATTGAAGGATTTGATAAAGCTTTTCTAACTAAATCACTAACAACAGTTGAATCCTTTCCCCCAGAAAATGACACAAAAACAGCATTTGTGTTGTCATTCAAATACGCTTTTGATATAGTGTTAATATAATTTTTTGCTTCAGTAACTATATAATTATAATGTGTTTTGTTCGCTTCAATCCATCTTTCAATGTGTTTATCAAAAAATTCATAGGTATTTAATTCCTCATACTTTTTGAGTTCGTTGCGCACATAATCAGAATCTTGTTTAACAAGATTGGAAATGGTAAGCGACAGTTTTTCTCCATTAACGTAATATCGATTTCCAGAGACGTTCCAAACAGAATCACGGATGAATTTTAGCGGTTCTCCTGTAAGAATTTCTAGCAACAGTCTTTCTTCTGGAAAAACAGGTCTTGCATCCGTAGAAAAATAATCTCCTGTATTTCCACATATAGGACAAATTTCATTAAATGTTGGAATATTACAATGTTTGCACCAAAATAATTTGCTTGTTCTCTTTGTTCGTTGATTGCACACGGGGCATTTACTTTGGTTAACATTTAAGCCACATTTTTCACAATGATAATATATCATTTTTATCTCCTAACAAACTAAATCATCTATAAAATATTAATTACTCTATTCTCATCTTTTTGGCTTAAAAAGCTAGTTTTTGATATTTGAAAATTTATTATAATACCATTTAAAACTATTCATGATTTACTACTTTATTGCAAGAAAATTTAATCATTTAGAGTTCAATAAATATTATACATTATCAACTAATAATAGTCAAGAATAATCAGTTTTTTTATGGGTTATGCTCCGTTCAAATCACTTTTTTATTCAAATTCTATTTAGAAAATAAGATATAAATATGAAACTATAAAGTGCACATACAAACAAAATAACTAATTTTGGTAATTTGCACAAATTTATTTATAGTTATTTATGCAAATGGCCATTGTATCTTAATTCTAGTCATATTTTACCACACAACTTGTCCTATAAAAAGGATAAAGTGTGAAATGATTAATAATTTTTAACAAACTTAATTATCATATCATAGTTGAAAAGTTATTATTATCTTTTTTCCATTATAAGACATAGTTTAATTCTTAAGTTTTTAGTATTACATATAAAATCTATATCTTTAGGAGCAACTTCTTTATTTCCTTTTTTATATACATATTTCTTTAATCCGTGTAGTTTTATAGTATACCCTTTTTTAGCAGATTTTAATGCTTTTTTAGGAAGAATTATACGATATTCGTATTGATGTTCATAGTTTTTCTGGTCCTTAAAAAAAATATCTATATGCTTTTCTTTAGCAGCTTCAAGGCTGAGGTTATAATGCTTTTCATACAGTTTTTCAGCAAAAATATCATACTCTTTTGACATATCAATATAAGTAATTTTGTTTCCAAACATTCCAAAATCTTTAAGTTTTTTTACGAAGTTTTTTGGGCTTTTAATTAGAATTGCTTCTACATCATCTTTTTCCCAATGAAAATCATCAGAAAACTTATTTGGAATAACCAGAGGTACATTATCAACTCTAAATTCATTATCTTGTGTTGATTCAGCAATTTTTGAAATTCTTTCTTCTTCATTTTGTGGCAATTCATTTATAATTGATTGAGAATCAATGCTATAAAAACAGGTAGCGGGAACATAAAGAGAAGATTTTCGGCTTAACAATACATATTCTCCGTCTGTACGCACTATCAAATCCTTACCAAATTGTTTTTTATAATTCTGAATAGGTTTTCTACTGTTTTTTCTTAAATATTTTGCAAATACTCCTTCGTTCTTGTCACCTTGACCTTTATTATCGTACAGTTTTGCTGCTGAACGCCATTTAGCACAACAGGAAAAATAAACTTGCCCATTAGATAATTTTTCAAGGTATTCTTTTTTCATTATTTTTAAAAAATCAAATATTTGGACTTCTCTCATTTTAGCACCTC
>CACZIY010000031.1 GCA_902781345.1 Oscillospiraceae bacterium
AAAATTTGTGCTGATATTGGCGCTTCTACTGGCGGTTTTACCGATTGTATGTTGCAAAACGGCGCTAAAAAGGTTTACTCGATTGATGTGGGTTATGGTCAGCTTTCCTGGAAGCTTCGCACCGATGAGCGAGTAGTGAATTTAGAGCGAACTAATTTCAGATACTGCACCAAAGAGCAAATTCCCGATGAACTTGATTTTGCGTCTGTTGATGTTTCGTTTATTTCGCTTAAAATAATTTTACCTGTTTTAAAAGAGCTTATGAAACAAAACGGTGAATGTGTTTGCCTTATTAAGCCGCAGTTTGAAGCGGGTAAAGAAAAGGTTGGCAAAAAAGGCGTTGTCAGAGAGGCTTCAACGCATTTAGAAGTAGTTGAAAAAATAAAAGATTTTTCGTTGTCGATAGGTTTTTCGGTGTTAAACTTAGAATTTTCGCCGATAAAAGGACCGCAAGGCAACATTGAATATTTAATTCATTTAAAAAATGATGACAAGGCAGAATTTTTAGCAAAAATCACACCTGATGAACTTATAAATCAGTCGCATATTACCTTGTCCTGAATAGGAGGTATTTTATGAAAACTCTTATTTTCAAAAATCCTGATGGGGTTGACGAAAAAGTTTTAGAAAAAATAACTAAAAAGCTAAGTGAAGAAAAAATTGAATATGAATTTTTTGAAAAAGTAAGCCAGATTGAAAGTGCAGATTTTTGCATTGCTTTCGGTGGCGACGGTACTATTATTCACGCTGCTAAAATTTGCGCAGAATACAAAAAAGCGGTGCTCGGTATAAACGGTGGACATTTTGGCTATACAGCCGGTCTTGAATGTGATGAGATTGATATGCTCGGCGAGATTACAAAAGGCAATTATTTTATTGATAAGCGTGCATTACTTGAGGTTTCGCTTGAAAACAACAAGTATTACTGCATAAATGATGCGGTTGTTTCAAAAGGCGCTTTATCCCGAATGATTGATATTTCGCTTTCAATCGGCACAAAAGAGGTAAACAAGTTAAGCTCTGACGGAATTATAGTTGCAACACCGACAGGCTCAACCGCTTATTCCCTTTCTGCTGGCGGTCCTGTTTTAGACCCGAGTGTAAACGGTATTGTAATTACTTCGATTTGTCCTCATTCGCTTTATGACAGACCGATTGTAATAAACGACAGCGAGGAAATTAAGATTAAATTTATTGATAAAAGAAATTCGGAAAGCTTTTTGACAATTGACGGCGAAACTTCAATTAAGCTTAAAAACAATGATGTTGTAAAAATCAAAAAAACTGACAGTTTGAGTGCTGGCTTAATAAGAATAAAACACGAAAACTTTTTAGATATACTTAATAAAAAATTTTTATACTGAGGAAAACATAATGAAAAAAATAAGACAACAAAAAATGCTTGAATTAGTGCAGAATAATAAAATTTCTACACAAGAGGAACTTACCGATTTGCTGATAGAAGCAGGTTTTAAGGCTACACAAGCGACAATTTCAAGAGATATTAAGGAATTGGGCTTGATTAAAACCGCTGACCAAAACGGCGTACAGCACTACACCGCTGCAAGAAGTGAAAAAGGTGTTAAATCTAACCACGATTACATTTTTTCTTCCAGCGTTATTTCGATTTCGCACGCAGTAAATGACATTGTTATCAAGTGCTATTCGGGTATGGCTAATGCCGCTTGTGCTGTGCTTGATAATATTGATTTTCCGGAAGTTTTAGGCACATTAGCAGGCGATGATACTATTCTTGTTATTGCAAAAAGTGAAAGCGACGCAGTTTCGCTTATTAACAAATTAAACTCTTTAAGGTAAGGGATTTTAAAATGCTTGATTCTTTGCATATTGAAAACATAGCAGTTATCGAAAAAACTGATGTTGAATTTTCGCAAGGATTTACTGTGCTGACAGGTGAAACAGGCGCTGGTAAATCTATTATAATCGACTCGATTAATGCGGTTTTAGGTGAACGCACCTCAAAAGAATTAATAAGAACAGGAAGCGATAGCGCCACTGTTACCGCTGTTTTTTCAAATGCGCCTGAAATTGTTTTTGAGAAGCTTCAGGACTATGGTATTGAAAGCGAAAATAAAACACTTATTATCACAAAAAAGCTGACTGAAACCAAAAGCAGTTGTAAAATAAACGGGCAAAATGCGCCTGCATTTGTTTTAAAAGAGATTGCACCTTACTTAATTGATATTCACGGTCAGCACGACTCGCAAATGCTTCTTAATCCTGATATGCACTATGTTTATATTGATTTGCTCGCAAAAAACGGTGATATTTTAAATGATTATAAAGAGGCTTTTTCCGCTATGCTTAAAACTCGCAAAAGCGTTAAAAAGCACGAGCAAGAACAAGAGCAAATTGAAAGAAGAAAAGAAATTTTATCTTATCAGATTAATGAGCTTGACGCTTTTGGCGTTACAGCAGGCGAAATTGATGAGTTAAAGAAAAAAAGAGAAGAATATTTAAACGCCAAAAAAATTGCTGACTCGCTAAATTTGGCAAGCAAATATTTAGGTGGCGATAATGATGAGTTGCAAGGCGCTTGTGATTTGTTTTCATCTGCTGCCGATGAAATATTAAAAACCGCCGAATTTTCCGAAAACATCAGCAAAGTCGCTGATAAAGCGGATTCAATTAGATATGAAATTGAAGATATTAAACAAGCGGTTGAAGATTTTCTTGAAAACTTTTCAGTTGATGAAAATGAGTTTGAGGAAATTGAAAACAGACTTGACAGTTACTATTCTTTTAAATCAAAATACGGCGAAACCGAGCAAGAAATGCTTGAATATTTGCAAAATGCAAAATCAGAGCTTCAAGAGCTTGAACTTTTAGGCGAAACTGCTATTATTGAACAAGAGCTTTTGCCAAAACAAATTGAAGAAGTTAAAGAAAAAGGCAGAATTTTAACCGAAAGCAGAAAAAAAGCGGCAAAATATTTTGCCCAAAACACTTGCGAGCAGTTAAAATATCTTGATATGCCTGATGTTAAAATAGATGTTTCAATCGAAAAATGCCCTTATTCCTCGCTTGGTGCTGATAAGGTTGAATTTTTGATTTCAACTAACCCTGGCGAGCCGTTGAAACCACTTTCAAAAATCGCTTCGGGCGGTGAAATGTCGAGAATTATGCTTAGTATTAAAAATGTGCTTAGCAATGCCGATATGGTGCCAACGCTGATTTTTGATGAAATTGATACAGGAATTTCTGGTTCTGCTGCCGCAAAAGTGGCTTATAAATTAAAGGCGGTTTCTGAGGGCAAACAGGTTATTTGCGTAACGCATTTGGCTCAAATTGCCGCAAAAGCCGATACGCATTTAAAAACCGAAAAATTAATCTCTGGCGGTAGGGCTTCTACTAATGTTCGTACACTTGATTTTGAGGGCAGAAAGCGTGAGCTTGCGAGAATAATCGGCTCGGCTGTTACCCCTGCTTCGCTTGCAGCGGCTGAAGAAATGCTTAAAAACTAAACGCTTTAAACGTTGACAAAAATTAGCTTTTATGATATATTTATAGGGTTAAAAAAAGGAGAAAGATTAAAAATGCAGATTTATGAAGAATTGGTTAAGCGTGGACTTATTGCGCAAGTAACCGATGAAAAAGAAATTAAAGATTTAATTAATAACGGTAAAGCCACTTTTTATATAGGTTTTGACCCGACTGCTGACAGCCTTCATGTAGGTCATTTTATGGCACTTTGCCTTATGAAAAGACTTCAAATGGCCGGTAACCGCCCAATTGCTTTGCTCGGCGGCGGTACCGGTATGGTTGGCGACCCATCAGGCAAAAGCGATATGAGAAAAATGCTTTCAAAAGAAGATATTGACCACAATATTTCTTGTTTTAAAAAGCAAATGAGCAGATTTATCGACTTTTCTGACGGTAAAGCGCTTATGATTAACAACGCTGACTGGCTTTTAAACTTAAACTATGTTGATGTTTTGCGTGAAGTCGGCGCTCATTTTTCGGTTAACAATATGTTAAGAGCAGAATGTTACAAGCAAAGAATGGAAAAAGGCTTGTCATTCTTGGAATTTAACTATATGATTATGCAGAGCTATGACTTTTACAAGCTCTATCAGGATTATGGTTGCAATATGCAGTTTGGCGGCGATGACCAGTGGTCAAATATGTTAGGCGGTACTGAGCTTATCAGAAAGAAATTAGGTAAAGACGCTTACGCTATGACTATTACCCTTTTGCTTAATTCTGAGGGCAAAAAAATGGGTAAAACTGAGTCTGGTGCGGTTTGGCTCGACCCTGAAAAAACTTCGCCTTACGACTTTTATCAGTATTGGCGTAATGTTGCCGATGCCGATGTGCTTAAATGTATCAGAATGTTGACCTTCTTACCTTTGGAAGAAATTGATAAAATGGACTCTTGGGAGGGTTCACAACTTAACACCGCTAAAGAAATTCTGGCTTATGAGCTTACAAAGCTTGTTCACGGTGAAGAAGAAGCGAAAAAAGCTCAAACTGCTGCAAAAGCACTTTTTGCTGGTGGTAGCGATAACAGCAATATGCCAACATTCACGCTCGAAAGTGCAAGTTTAGAAAACGGTGAAATCGGTGTAATCGACTTGCTTTGTGTTGCAAAGCTTACCCCGTCAAAAGGTGAAGCGAGAAGACTTATTCAGCAAGGCGGCGTTTCAGTTGATGATGAAAAAGTTACCGATTTACAGCAAAAAGTAACTGTCAGCGATTTTGAAAAAGGTCATATAATCGTTAAAAAAGGCAAAAAAGTATTTTTGAAAATTACATTAGCATAAAAAATTAACCTTCGTGCATATATTTTTAAAAAAGCACGGAGGTTTTTTTGCGTGATTGAGATAGAACAAAAGAAAATAGTTGAAGAAAAAGCCGAAGTCGAAGAAGTTATAAAAAAGCCGAAAGACAAGGCTTTTTCTTTTCTTTTGGCTCAAATTTTCTTTTGTGTAATTGCGGTAGTTTTCGTTATAGTTTTGAGTGCAGTAGGCGGTGAAATTTACTCTTATTCAAGAGCAGTTTTTGATGAAAAATTTAACAAGCCAATAAACATAAATCAAGTGCTTTCGGCTAAACAGACTAATGCTGTTTTAAAAGCACAAAAGCTAAAACCGAAAAAGGCAAAAAAGGTAAAGAAAAAAGAAAAAGACACCACGCAAGCGGTTAGTTATACTAATGTTACCAACTCAATGTGTTTGCCTGTAAATGGGTTTGTAACTTCGGAATTTTGTTACCGAGTTCACCCTATTTCAGGCGAATACCGCTTTCATTCAGGCATTGATTTAGGCGCAAAAATGGGTGCTGATATAAGAAGCTCGCTTGATGGTACAGTGGCTTACATTGATGACAAAGGCGAAACCTCTTACGGCAAATATATTATGGTAAGGCACGCACAAGGTGTTACTACGCTTTATGGGCATTGTAGCAAAATTGTTGCAAACTTGGGACAAAGCGTTAAAAAAGGCGAAGTTATCGCAAAAGTCGGCTCAACAGGCAATTCAACAGGACCGCATTTACATTTTGAAGTTAAAGTTAATGGCGTGAAGTTAAACCCTCGCCTTTTTGCCGATTTTGTTTGATATGCAGTTTTGGCTTAAGGGGTGCAAAATCTCTATTTCTCCACTGTTTGTCGCCTTTTTGTGCGTGATTTTGTTTATTGATACAACAGGTATTATGGTGTTAGGCTTGCTTGCAGTTTTAATTCACGAATTGGGGCATTTATTCTTTATGCTGATTAGCAAAAAGCGACTTGAAACTGTCAAGTTTCAACTTGGTGGAATTATTATTCAAAGCAAGGGCTTTTGCGGTTATAAATACGATTTTTTAATTGCGCTTGGCGGTTGTTTTTTTAACTTTTTAGCATTTGCAATTAGCATTTTTTATTATTTTGAAACTGAAAATGAGATTTTTCTTTTATTTTCTGCTTCAAATTTTTCGCTAATACTTTTTAATTTAGCGCCGATAAACGGGCTTGACGGAATGGATTTAATTCGCCTGAAATTGCTACTTAATTTTTCTCCCGAAAAGACCGATAAAATCTGCAATATTATTTCTTATATTTTTATTATAATTTGCTTGATTTCAAGTGTTTTTGCGGTTGTTTATTTACACCTTAACCCCTCAATATTAATCTGCTTGATTTACTTAATTATTCTTACAATAATTAATATTAAACAGCGTTGACAATGGGTTTAGTTTGTGATACACTAAAATTAAGAAAAGGCAAAATTTGAGGTGAATTTATGCAAAAACAAGAGCTTCAATATCATATACAATGCAAAGCGGGCGATGTTGGGCGTTATGTAATTTTAACAGGCGACCCTAACCGTTGTGAAAAAATTGCGTCATATTTTGAAACGCCTGAAAAAATAGCGTCAAATCGTGAATTTACAGTTTATACAGGCACTCTTTCGGGTGAGAAAATCAGCGTTTGCTCAACTGGAATTGGCGGACCAAGCGCCGTTATCGCTATGGAAGAATTGGCGGCAATCGGTGCAAACACTTTTGTGCGAGTTGGCACGGCAGGCGGTATAGACTTGAGCGTTCAAGCTGGTGATGTTGTTATCGCTTCATCGGCGGTAAGACAAGAAGGTACTTCTTTGCATTATGCACCGATTGAGTTTCCTGCAACTGCTGATTTTGAGGTGCAAAATGCTTTGTTGCGGACCGCTAAAAATTTAGAAATCCCCCACCATATTGGCATTATTCAGTCGAAAGATTCTTTTTATGGACAACACTCCCCTGAGCGTATGCCTGTCAGCTACGAGTTAAAAGCGAAGTGGGAGGCTTGGAAACGCTTAAAGGTTTTGGCAAGTGAAATGGAAACGGCGGCGTTGTTCGTTTGTGCTTCAGCATTAGGTGTGCGTTGCGGCTCGATTTTGCATATAATGTGGAACCAAGAGCGAGAAGCGGCAGGGCTTGACCAAAAACAAAGCACCGACTTAGACCTTGCAATAAAAACAGCCGTTGAAGGTATGAAAATTTTGATTGAAAATGAATAGGAAAAGTAATTATAATGAAAAACAGAGTTAGAGATTTGCGTGAAGACCACGATTTCACACAACAGCAAATTGCTGATAAAATAGGAATTACACAACGAAAATACAGTTATTTTGAAACAGGTACACAGCAATTGACCGATGAGTTTTTGACTAAAATTGCTGATGTTTATAATGTTAGCATAGATTACATTTTGTGCCGTACTGATAACCCAAAAGTTAATAAATAAAAACAAAAAAGCAAGTCGAAAGACTTGCTTTTTTGTTTGGAGCTGCTAACCGGATTTGAACCGGTGACCTCATCCTTACCAAGGATGTGCTCTGCCGACTGAGCCATAGCAGCAAATTATAGGTAACGAATATATTATATTTATATTTCTACTAAAAGTCAAGTGTTTTTTAAGAAATTGCGGAAAAAATATTTTTGTTTAAATTTTCACTTTACATTATCGCCCATATATAGTATTATATATATAATAAATTAAATATTTTAGGAGGAATTTGAAAAATGAAACCTGTTTATAAAAGAATTCTTTTAAAACTTTCTGGCGAGGCACTCGCTGGTGATAAAGGAACCGGACTTGATTTTGATAAGGTTCTTGAAATTTGTGCAAGCGTTAAAAAATGCGCTGACCTTGGTACACAAATCGGTATCGTAGTTGGCGGCGGTAACTTCTGGCGTGGCCGTTCAAGCGGTAAAATGGACAGAACAAGAGCAGACCACATGGGTATGCTTGCAACTGTTATTAATGCATTAGCACTTGCTGATGCGCTTGAACAATTAGGCGTTGATGTTCGTGTTCAAACCGCTATTGAAATGAGCAAAATTGCCGAGCCTTATATTCGCAATCGTGCTATTCGCCATCTTGAAAAAGGTAGAGTTGTAATTTTCGGTTGCGGTACTGGTAACCCATTTTTCTCAACTGATACAGGTGCTACACTTCGTGCTGTTGAAATTGACGCTGACATTATCTTTAAAGCAACTAATGTTGACGGTGTTTATGACAGCGACCCTAAATTAAACCCTAACGCAAAACGCTATTCAAAAATCAGCCAAAAGGAAGTGCTTGACAAAAAGCTTAAGGTTATGGACAGCACTGCCGCTTCGTTGAGTATGGACAATGATATGCCAATTCTTGTTTTCTCGCTTGACGAGCCTGATAACATTGTTAAAGCGCTTTGCGGTGAAGATATCGGAACAATTGTAAAATAAATTTTGAAAGGTGGATATTACTATGAGTGAGATTTTAACTAAATGCGAAGCAAAAATGAATAAATCTGTTGAGGCTCTTGACAGAGAGTATCAATCAGTAAGAGCAGGTAGAGCAAACCCTGCTGTTTTGAACAAAGTTGTTGTTGATTATTATGGCGTTATGACCCCTGTTGCTCAAATGGCAGCTGTTTCGGTGCCGGAACCTCGTACTTTGTTAATTACCCCTTGGGATGTTACCTCGTTAAAAGAAATTGAAAAAGCAATTCAGGCTTCTGATATCGGCATTAACCCTGCTAATGACGGTAAAGCTATTCGCTTGAACTTCCCTCCTTTGACTGAGGAACGCAGAAAAGAGCTTTGTAAAGATATTAAAAAATACGCTGAGGAAACAAAGGTTTCTATTCGTTCTGCAAGAAGAGATGCTATTGAAAAAATCAAAGCACAGAAAAAGAATAGCGAAATAACAGAGGACGACGAGAAACAACTTGAGAAAAAGGTTCAAGACCTTACCGATAAATTCTGTAAAGAGGCTGACTCTTTAGCAGATGCAAAAGAAAAGGAAATTATGTCGGTATAAAACTATGTTTGAAAAAAAGGTTTCAGTCGATTTTGAAAATCTTCCAAAACATATTGGAATAATTATGGACGGCAACGGCAGATGGGCAAAAAAACGCAAATTGCCGAGAACTGCTGGCCATACTGTCGGTGCAAAAACTTTTAAAAATATTGCACGATACTGCAACAAAATCGGCATTGAGTATTTGACTGTTTATGCTTTTTCAACTGAAAATTGGAAGCGTCCTGAAGATGAAGTTAATGCAATTATGAAATTGCTTAAAGACTATCTTGTTGATGCGAAAAATTTTAAAGATGAAAATATTAAAGTTAAATTTATTGGCGATTTAAGCCCGCTTTCTGACGAATTAAAGCAACTTATTAAAGAGTCGGAAGAGGGCTCTGCCGATGCTACTGGATTAAATCTTAATATCGCTTTAAACTACGGCGGACGGGACGAGATTGTTCACGCTGTTAAAAAAATTGCGAAAAAAATTGAAAAAGGCGAAATATCAGTTGACAGTATTGATGAAAAAATGATAAGCGATAATATTTATACCGCTTCTCAGCCTGACCCTGATATTATTATTCGTCCAAGCGGCGAATACAGGCTTTCAAACTTTTTAATCTGGCAAGCAGCTTACAGTGAATTTTGGTATTCAAATGTTTTATGGCCTGATTTTAAGCCAAAACATCTTGATAAAGCTATTATTGATTTTCAACAAAGAAACAGACGCTTCGGCGGAATATGAAAATGAGAGGAAAAAACGATGAAAACGAGAATTATTTCGGGAACAGTTGGTGCGTTGATTGTAATTTTAGCAATTATTCTTCGTGCGACTATAGTTTTCAACATTTTTATAGCATTAGTTACAGCACTTGCAATTATTGAATCACAAGTTGCAACAAAATTGGTTAATAATTTCAGCCTTATTATATTGGGTTGCGTTTATGGTGCAATTTCTGCATTTGTTCCGCTTATCGGTTTTATGCCGACAGGACTTTTAGTAACCGCTATTTACATATTTGCTTGTGTTATTATTGTGCTTTCAAAATCTCAAGAAAACAATGCTTTAAAATCTGTTTATTCTGTTGGCATTACTTTGTTGATTTCTTTTGGAATGTCAAGCTTGGTGTACATAAATGAGCTTAGCTCTTCAAAAGCTTATATGTACAATTCATCTGACAGCTTATTCTTCTTACTCTTTGCTTTTGGCGGTGCTTGGTTTGGCGATACAGGCGCTTACTTTATCGGCAGCAAATTCGGCGCTCACAAAATTGCACCTGTTGTAAGTCCTAAAAAATCGCTTGAGGGCGTTTTTGGAAGTATGGGATTTATTTTAGTTTTAATGCTTGTTTTAGGTGCTGTTTGGAGCGGTGCTGTGCTTGATTCCAAATCATACATTCAATTTGGTTGGTTGATTTTTGTTTCGCTTTTATGCCCTGTTGTAGGCCTTGTTGGCGATTTATTCTTCTCGTTTATTAAACGCAACTGCAACATTAAAGATTACGGTAAATTAATTCCTGGACACGGCGGTGCTTTAGATAGATTTGATTCGGTAATTTTTGTTGCACCTTTCATTTATTTGGTATTGCTTTATGTACCAATGATAGTTCACAAATAATTCGGAGGGAATAATGAAACTTTCCATTTTAGGCTCGACTGGGTCGATTGGCACTCAAACGCTTGATGTTGCAAGAAAACAAGGTTATGAAATAGTTTGTTTGGTTGCTAACAAAAGTGTAAAAAAATTAGAAGAACAAATCAGAGAATTTAATCCGCAGTTTGCTGTTTTATCTGACGAAAAGGCTGCTGAGGATTTGAAAATAAGGGTTGCTGATACTGCTACAAAAATTCTTTCGGGAGAAGAAGGGGTTTTGCAAGCGGCAACAGCAAAAAATGCAGATACAGTATTAAACTCTTTTGTAGGAATGGCAGGTCTTGTTCCTACAATTTCTGCTATTAAAGCGAAAAAAACAATTGCGCTTGCTAATAAAGAAACTTTAGTCGCAGGTGGCGACCTTGTTATGAAATTAGCAAAAGAAAATGGTGTTGATATTTTGCCTGTTGACTCGGAACACTCGGCAATTTTTCAATGCTTGCAAGGTAAAGCGCCAAATAATGCGCTTAAAAGATTGATTTTAACCGCTTCGGGCGGTCCGTTTTTCGGCTTTACAAGAGAGCAATTAAAAGATGTTAAGGCGGCTGATGCGCTTAAGCATCCTAACTGGGATATGGGAAGAAAAATCACAATAGATTGTGCTACTATGATGAACAAGGGCTTTGAGCTAATTGAGGCAGTACATCTTTTTGGCGTAAAAGCAGAGGATGTTGATGTTTTAGTTCATCGTGAAAGCATTGTTCATTCACTAATTGAATATAATGATAATTCGGTAATTGCGCAACTTGGTGTGCCTGATATGAGAATTCCTATTCAATATGCACTTACCTACCCTAACCGCTATCCTTCCCCTGTTGAACAGCTTGATTTAGCAAAAATTCATACGCTTTCTTTTTACAAGCCTGACACAGTCGCTTTCGGCTGTCTTGAAATATGTAAAAAAGCGATTGCAAGGGGTGGTCTTGCAACTACCGCAGTTAATGCGGCTAATGAGGTTGCAGTAAGTCTGTTTTTGCAAGATAAAATCGGATTTTTAGATATTGAGCAAATAGCGGCTGACGCATTAAATAATCAAAAAAACACCGCATATAATAGTGTTGAAGAGGTTTTACAAGCAGACAAAGCTGCAAGAGAAGCGGTAAAACAAAAATACTTATAAGAGGTTTTTATGGAAATTTGGAACACAGTCTGGCCGATTTTGGTTGCAATAGTTATTTTCGGGTTGATAGTATTTATTCACGAATTCGGTCATTTCCTTTTTGCAAAGATTTTTAAAATTAGAGTTAATGAATTTGCAATCGGCTTCGGCCCTGCAATTTTCAAAAAGAAAAAGGGCGAAACGCTTTACGCTATCAGAATTTTACCTTTTGGCGGTTACTGCGCTATGGAGGGCGAAAATGGTGAAAGTGATGATGAGCGTGCTTTTTATAAAGCAAAACCTATAAAGAGAATAATTGTTGTGGCAGCTGGTGCTGTTTTTAACATAATTTTAGGCTTTATTCTGATGGTTAGTTTAGTTTCAATTTCAGGTGCAGTTCAAGAAAAGAATTTAATCGCAACTACATCTATTGCAGCATTTGAAGATAATGCTACTACCAATAAGAATAATGGCTTAAAGGTTAAAGATGAAATTTATAAAATTGACGGTAGAAGAATTTTCTCGGTTGAAGAAATTTCTTATATGCTCGGTACTGCAAAGTCAAATAAAGTTGATATAACAGTAATTAGAAACGGTGAGAAAAAAGAGCTTAAAAATGTTGAATTTTTAAGCAAAAAGGCAGACGGAAAAACTTACCTTACAATCGACTTTAAGTTTTTAGGTGCAAAGGCTAATTTTGCAAACTGTGTTAAAGAGGGCTTTTACAGAACAGTTTCTTATTCAAGAATTGTTTTTATGTCGCTTGGCGATTTGATTTCAGGTAAATTCGGTTTAAACGATGTTTCGGGACCTGTTGGCGTAACACAAGTTGTTTCGCAAGCGGTAACTTCTACCGCCAAAAATGGTTTAGTTGACGGATTTTTACCACTTCTTCGCATTTTAGGACTTATTACTATTAACTTAGGTGTGTTTAATTTATTGCCTATTCCTGCACTTGATGGCTCAAGAATTTTATTTATAATTGTTGAATGGATAAGAAAAAAGCCTGTAAAAAACGAAGCAGCAGTTCACGCTATCGGTATGGCTTTACTGCTTGCATTTATGGTTTTACTTGTTTTTAAAGATTTATGGGCTTGGATTTTTTAAAAAGGTGATTATTTATGGCTGATTATACAAAGCAGGTTAATATAGGAAATGTAGCGATAGGAAATTCTAATCCTATCGCTGTTCAGTCTATGCTTAATGTTCCTGCAAATGATGTTGAGGGCAATGTTAAGCAAGCAATTGAGTTGCAAAATGCAGGGTGTGATATTATTCGTACCGCTGTTCCTGATTTGAAAGCGGTTGAATTAATTTATGCATTAAAAGAAAACTTACATATACCTGTTGTTGCTGATATTCATTTTGATTATCGTATTGCGCTTGAATGTGCCGAAGCAGGTGTTGATAAAATAAGAATAAACCCTGGCAACATAGGCGATGATGATAAAGTAAAACAAGTTGCAAACAAATGCAATCAAAAAAACATTCCTATTCGTGTCGGTGTAAATTCTGGCTCGGTTGAAAAAAGCATTTTGCAAAAATACGGTGCTGTTACCGCTGACGCTTTGGTAGAAAGTGCACTTTATCACACCGCTTTACTTGAAAAGTACGATTTTGATAATATTGTTATTTCAATGAAAGCCTCAAATGTAAAACTTATGTTTGACGCTTATTCGATAGCCTCAAAAAAGGTTAATTATCCGTTGCATTTGGGTGTTACCGAGGCTGGCACAAAATATAAAGGCATAATAAAATCCGCTGCAGGCATTGGCGGGTTGTTGCTTAGCGGTATCGGCGATACAATCAGAGTTTCGCTGACCGATAACCCTATTGAAGAAATTAAAGCCGCAAATGATATTCTAAAAGCAACAGGCTTTAAAAAAGGCGGCGTAAATATTGTTTCTTGCCCAACTTGTGGCAGAACAAAGATTGATTTGATTTCGCTTGCTAACAAAACTGAAAAAGCACTTGAAAATGTGAATAAAGATATAACTGTTGCGGTTATGGGCTGTGTTGTAAACGGTCCTGGCGAAGCAAAAGAAGCCGATATTGGCATTGCCGGCGGAGACGGCTGCGGAATAATTTTCAAAAAGGGCGAAATACTCAGAAAAGTTGATGAAAAAGATTTATTTAATGAGCTTATAAAAGAAATTGAAGGAATGTAAAGCCAAATGAACAAAAAACTAACCGATGTTTTTCAAAATGTGCTTGATAGTGAAACAAAACAAAAATATGATGATATTATGCTTACATATTGCGGAATTAACCGTGAAAGCAGATATTTAAAATGTCAAGGCGTTAGCGAAAAATATATTACGGTAGATGAAAAAAACAAAATTGCACAGCAAATTAAAAAAGGTATGGGGCTTACAGCTGTTTACCTTGATTTTTGTTATAAAAATTTAGAATTAGAATCTAAGTATTTTCCTGATATTTTTAGTGATATTAAAAGAAGAAATTCGTCATTAAACGGATTTTTTAATGACGCAGTATTTGATTTTAACGGGGATAATTTAAGCGTTGAATTAAAGCACGGCGGTCTTGAAATTTTAAATAATATTGGTGCTAAAAAGAAAATTCAAGATTACATCAGCGAGCATTTTAACCGCTTTGTCAAGGTTGAATTTACAGGAACGCTTGAAGTAGATTATGAGCAAAATGAGCAAGTGGCAAAGCAAGCCGCTGAATTTATTAAAGAGCAAAAAGAAAAGCAAAGGGCGATTGAAGCCCAGAGGAAACAAAGCGTTTTTGAAGATGTTACCTCTATAAAATTTTACCCTGAAACTAAGGAATTGGTTTATGGTAATACTAAAGTAAATGTGGCTCCTACCCCTATTCGCAATTTGAATTGGGAAACAGCTAACGCAACAATTTGCGGTGATGTTTTTAAATTTGAAGAACGAGAAACAAAACGAGGCAATAAATTCAGAGTTTCTTTTGCAATTACTGATTATACAGGCTCTTATATTGTAAAAATGCCTTATGCTGTTACCAAAGAGGAAAAGGACAATTTAGCAAAGGTTGAGGGTAAAACCGCCTATGTTTCAGGTAAAATCGAATATGACGATTTTGAGCATGAAAAGGTTTTGTTCCCTAACTGTGTTTGCTTAGTTGAGCGTTATCACCGCAAAGATGAAGCAAAAGAGAAAAGAGTTGAGCTTCATCTTCACACAAATATGTCAACTATGGACGGAATGACACCTGCAGAAGATTTAATTAACACCGCTCATAAATGGGGACACAAGGCTATTGCTATTACCGACCACGGTGTTGTTCAGTCATTCCCTGCCGCTATGAATACGGTTGAAAAAATCAGAAAAAGCGACCCTGATTTTAAGATAATCTACGGTGTTGAAGCGTATTTTGTCAATGATTTTATAAGCGCTGTTAAGGGTAACAAAAACGAGAATTTAAAAGGCGAATTTATCGTCTTTGATGTTGAAACTACGGGACTTAGTCCATCAACCGACAGGCTTACAGAAATAGGTGCTGTAAGGGTTAAAAACGGTGAAATTGTTGAGGAATTTGATACTTTTGTAAATCCAAAAATGCCGATTTCTCAAAAAATTACCGAGCTTACAGGCATTACCGATGAAATGGTAAAAGATGCACCTGAAGAAAACGAAGCACTCGAAATGTTTATGAAGTTTTGCGGCGATAATATCTTAATTGCGCACAACGCTGATTTTGATATGTCGTTTATTAATGCGGCAGCTTTAAGAAGCGATATTAAATATAGCCCTACATATATTGATACTGTTCCTATGGCTCGTTCGCTTTTGCCTGATATTAAAAATCACAAGCTTGACACTGTTGCAAATGCGCTTAAGCTCCCACCTTTTAATCATCACAGGGCTTGTGATGATGCGAGAGTTTTAGGTCAGATTTTTGTTGAGTTTATTTTCAAGCTTGAAAGCAAAGAGTGTTTAGATACAGACGGCATTAATGCTGCTTTGGCAGGCGGTAACTGGAAAAATTTAAAGCGTTATCACATGATAATTCTTGCTAAAAATTCAACAGGTCTTAAAAACCTTTATAAGATTATTTCACATTCACATTTGAACACTTTTTATAAAGGTCGAGGTGGCTCTGTGCCTTGCGTTTTAAAGTCATATTTAAATGAGCATCGTGAGGGTCTGATAATAGGCTCTGCTTGCGAGGCAGGCGAGCTTTACAGAGCTGTTTTGCAGAAAAAGCAATGGGGCGAATTGCTTGAAATTGCTTCATACTATGACTATCTTGAAATTCAGCCAAATGGCAACAACGATTTTATGATTAGAAACGGTACTGTTAATCATGAAAACGATTTAAATGAAAATAACAAAACTATTGTAAGAATCGGTGAAAAGCTTAAAAAGCCTGTTGTCGCAACAGGTGATGTTCACTTTTTAAACCCTGAGGACGCAAAATTCAGAGCGATTTTGATGGCGGGCAAAGGCTTTACAGACGCTGACGACCAAGCAACGCTTTACTTTAAAACTACCGAAGAAATGTTAGAGGACTTCAAGTTTTTAGGTGAAGAAACCGCTAAAAAGGTTGTTATTGAAAACCCGAATTTAATCGCTGATATGGTTGAAGTTATTCGACCTGTTCC
>CACZIY010000032.1 GCA_902781345.1 Oscillospiraceae bacterium
TGGTCAAAGGGTGGCGAAACTAAACCGCTTAAATTCTTTGATACAAACGGAAAAGATTTAAAGCTTAATGCTGGTAATTCTTATATTTGTATTACTGATACAAAAAATAAAGATAGAACAGTTATTGAAGTAGAAGGTTAATATTGTAAATAGATTAAATTCCCTATAAGCAATTCGCTTATAGGGAATTTGTTATATATACATTATTTTTTATTAATATTTCGCTAAAAAACTATTGACTTTGCATAAAATAATGGTATAATTATAGTGTAATAATAAAAAACAGTGGTTATGAAGGTTTTGTTTTTTATTAGATTATTTGGACCGAAAGGAGAATTTGACAAAAGTTTAGCAACAAAGGCGTATATCATTAAAAATAAAAGTAAAAAATGGAGGTGTTTATATGTATAATACATATAGTACATACGCTACAACAGGAACTTCAAGCTACCTTACAGTAGTAGGCATTATTTCATTATTAGTTGCAATCGCTGCGACAGTTTTAGCATTTATTTTTATTGTACCTGAAAAGAAAAAGGAAAAACTTAATGCATTTGGAAAGTTTTTGCATAAAACAGTTAATTTTAAGTATTTAATTATTGAAAAAATTCTTCAAGCATTGTATATTTTTTCAACAGCATACGTTATATTATATGGTTTCTTTATGCTTTTCTATGTTCAAAAAGGTTTTTATGGCAATCATTGGTATGGCGGATACGGAATTTTGGTTATAATCTTAGGTCCGATAGCTGTTCGTTTGGGTTATGAAGCATTGATGATGGGTATTCTTTTAGTTAAGAATGTTATTTCAATCAACAACAGACTTTCTGATAAAGACGAAAGCAAAAATGAAGATTTGTTTGATATGCCTGAAATTCCTGTTAAAAAACCAAAGGAAACACCTGTTGTTGAAGAAAATGCAACAACTGATAATTTCTGCACAAAATGCGGCGCTAAGCTTGATGAAAATGGAAAGTGTCCAAATTGTGATAAATAATTTTTAAAAATACTAATCGCAAGCAAGTTTTTGACTTGTTTGCGATTTTTTGTGCCGTAAAAGTTATATAATGCGTATTATATATTAAGGACAACATTTTTTATAAAATTTGTTTAAATCAGCAAAGTATTGGCAATTATATTACTGTAATTAAGCCAAAGGAGTGTGTAACTTAATAATGACAATAAAACGAGGAGATATTTTTTATGCTGATTTAAGTCCGGTTGTAGGAAGCGAACAAGGCGGACTGCGTCCTGTTTTGATTGTTCAAAATGATGTTGGCAACAAGTTCAGCCCAACTGTAATTGCGGCGGCGATAACTAGCCAGCAAGCCAAAAGCAATTTACCTACTCATATTAGAATTGACGCCAGAGATTGCGGGCTTTCAAAAGATTCAATAGTTTTGCTTGAACAGATAAGAACAATTGATAAACAGCGATTAAAAGAAAAAATGGGTGCGCTTGATAATCCTACAATGAACGGAATAAATAAAGCGCTTTCTGTAAGTTTTGGGTTAAATTTCAGATAAACAGGCTTACATAAAGCCTGAATAAATCACCTCATTTTTGGGGTGATTTAATTTTTTTAAGATATTTATTTTTTTTGAAACTTTTTTAAACCTTTATAACGCTTAATAAGTGAACAGTGCATTGTAAGAAAAACAAAAAACATTATTTTGAAAGGTATTATAAATTATGAAAATAAAATTAGTTAGTTTATTAATGTGCTTATTGGTTGCGGTGTCTGCAATTCCTTTTGCAGTTTCAGCGGCAACAACAAAGGTTTATACAAGCGGCAAATACAAATACACAGTTTTGCAAGATGGAACTGTAGAAATTAAAGAATATACAGGTAATGCGAAAAATATTAACATTCCTTCAAAATTAGGTAATAAAAAAGTTACAAGTTTAGGATATGGTTCATTTGAAGATAAAGAATTTGATAGTGTTTCAATTCCTAATTCAGTAATTACAATTGGCAATAGAGTTTTTTGCGATTGTACTATGAAAACTGTAAAAATGGCAGATAGTGTAAAGTATATTGGAAGAATTGCATTTGCTGATTGTTATTCTCTTGAAGATTTGACCTTATCTTCAAATTTAGTTGAGATAGATACTGATGCATTTTTAGACTGTTATTCATTAAGAACTGTTACTATTCCAAGTTCTGTAAATATCATTGGCGAAGAGGCTTTTTATAACTGCTCTAATTTGCGTAATGTTAGAATAAATGAGGGCGTTCAATACATTGGCTCAGGGGCATTTGGAAGTTGTGATAAATTATCAGCAATATTTTTGCCAAAAAGCTTAAACCATATTGGTGCTTGTGCTTTTTGGGGAACTGCTTATTATTCTGACCAATCAAACTGGGAAAATGACGCGTTATATATTGATAATTATCTTATAAGATGCATTGGCAAATCATATAGTAGTTTTTTTAATAGTAAAACTTATGTTAAAGAGGAAAACACTGATTATACAATTAAAGAGGGAACAAAGTTAATTGCAGCAAGTGCTTTTTGTGATATAGATAATTTAAAGAGCTTAACATTCCCAAAAAGCATTACAAGTATTCCAAGAAGTATTTGTGCAAATTGTGAATCTCTTACAACAATTAATGTTCCGGATAATGTAACATATATTTCTTCATTTGCGTTCAAAAATTGCACTCAACTTGTAAATATTAACCTTGGTGATAATATTGAGCGTATTGGTGAATATGCTTTTTACAACACAGCTTATTATAATAATAAATCAAATTGGGAAGATGGCATTCTTTACATCGATAATTACTTAATTTGTATGAAGTCAAATTTTTCAGGTAATTACACTGTAAAAGATGGAACAATTGGTATAGCAAATAGTGCATTCTCAGAATGTGGCGCTAAACTTTCAAACTATGAAGACGATTGTAATTACGGTGATGTTTACGATGAAACAGATGTTAACTATTCATCGGCTGACTGGTACGGTTATAATGGTTTAACAGGAATTAAACTTCCTACAAGTGTTAAATATATTGGTTCACACGCTTTTGATGGTTGCGATTCTATTACAAGCATTGAATTAAATGAGGGCTTGCAGGTTATTGGTGTTAATGCTTTTAACAAGTGCAAAGCAATTGATACAATAAAAATGCCGAATAGTGTAAGTGAAATTTGCAATGCAGCTATTGATAAAAACTATGTTAAAGTAATTGAGGGCTATAAAGGCTCTGCTGCTCAAACTTATGCAAATGATAATAAATTTCAATTTGTAAATGTTGTTTGTGAAAATAACGGTGAACATACACCTGTAGAGTTAAAGGCAAAAAAAGCTACTTGTTTTGAAAGAGGATACACAGCTCATACAAAATGTTCAGTTTGCGGCGAAGATTTGAGTTTTGTAAAATATACAAATAAAACTAAGCTTAAAAAATCAAGTTTTACTTTAAAATCAGGTAAAAAATCTTTTAAAATTACTTATAAAAAAGTAAAAGATGCAAAAGGTTTTCAAGTAAAATATAAAATAGGCAAAGGTAAATGGAAAACAAAGACTTTTAACGCAAAGAAAAAAGTTACAAAGACTATCAAAAAACTTAAAAAAGGCAAAAAGTATAGTGTGAAAATTCGTTCTTTTGCAAAATTTAGTGGCAAAAAAGTTTATAGTAATTGGACTGCCGCAAAAAAAGTTACAGTTAAATAGACACCCCCTTTCATATCTTTTATAAAACTCGGTTGAAAGAAATTTCAGCCGAGTTTTGTTTTTAAAAAATTTACTGTACATTTTTTGCAGTTTGTTGTATAATATAAGAATAATAAACTTAAAGAGGACAGAAAAAAGTGGAGAAAGAAAATAAAAATATTCATGCTGGTCATAGACAGAGAATGAAAGACAAGGCATTAAAACACGGATTTGAAAGTTTTGAAAATCACGAAATACTTGAAATGCTTTTGTATCCGACAATTCCGCAGAAGGATACTAACCCGTTAGCACATGAATTAATTAACAATTTTGGCTCATTTCATGCGGTGTTTGAAGCAGATGAAAGCGAGCTTTTGAAAGTCAAAGGAATGAGCAAAAGCGCTGCATTTTTGCTTAAATCAATTCCAAGTGTTTTAAGCAGATATGTTGCTGACAGAACTAATATTGATAAGCCTGTTGTCAGCAGTAGCGATTTAGCTTATGAAATTGTTGCGCCAAAGTATATTGGCGTTAAAAACGAGGTTTCATATATTATTCTTATGAATAATGCTGGCAAGGTTATTGCGTGTGAAGCTTTATCGAGCGGTACTGTTAACGCTTCTTTGATGCCGATTAGAAAAGTAGTAGAGCTTTGCATAAAACACAACGCAACAACAGTTATTTTAGCACATAATCATCCAAGCGGTAAAACAACACCTTCTATGGACGATTTTACTGCGACTAAAAATATTTTTAAGGCACTTAAAAGCATAGGTGTTGAACTTATTGACCATATTATCGTTTCGCATAACGGTTATGATTCAATGCGTTCAATGCATCAATTTGAAAGAGCATTTATGGATTAAAAGAGGAAAAAATGTTTGAATTAGAATCAAAATTCAAGCCGACAGGCGACCAACCCGAAGCAATAGAAGCACTCGCTAAAAGCATTTTAGCGGGCAATAAAGAGCAAACCTTGCTTGGTGTTACAGGCTCGGGTAAAACATTTACAATGGCTAACATTATAGAGCGTGTGCAAAAGCCTACGCTCGTTTTAGCGCATAATAAAACACTTGCAGCGCAGCTTTGTTCGGAGTTTAAAGAGTTTTTTCCTAATAATGCGGTTGAATATTTTGTTTCTTATTATGATTATTACCAGCCTGAAGCTTATATTCCGAATACTGATACTTATATTGAAAAGGATTCGTCAATTAATGATGAAATTGATAAATTGCGCCACTCTGCAACAGCGGCACTTTCGGAGCGAAAAGATGTTATAATCGTTTCTTCGGTTTCTTGCATTTATTCGCTTGGTGCGCCGATTGATTATCGCAGTATGGTGATTTCCTTGCGACCTGGTATGCAAATGGACAGAGATGTTTTGCTTCGCAAATTGGTTGATTTGCAGTATGAGCGAAACGATATTAATTTTGTCCGTAATAAATTCAGAGTTAGAGGAGATGTCGTTGAGATTTTTCCTGCTAACTCTAATGAAAACGCTGTCAGGGTAGAGTTTTTCGGCGATGAAATTGACAGAATTTCTGAAATTAATGTTTTAAAGGGCGAGGTTATCAGCGTTTTAAAACATATTGCGATTTTTCCTGCTTCTCACTATATTATTCCTTTTGAGCGTATGAAAGCGGCAACTGAGGAAATAGAAAAAGAGATGTGGGAAAGGGTAAATTATTTTAATGAGCATCAACAGTTTATTGAGGCGCAAAGAATAAGACAGCGTACTGAATATGATATTGAGATGTTACAGGAGATAGGTATTTGCAAGGGAATTGAAAATTATTCAAGGGTTCTTTCGGGTCGTCCTGCTGGTTCAACACCTTATACGCTTATGGACTATTTTCCAGAAGACTTTTTGCTGATAGTAGATGAATCTCATGTAACAATTCCGCAAGTCAGAGGAATGTATGGGGGAGATAGGGCGAGAAAGAAAAACTTAATTGATTTTGGTTTTCGCTTGCCATCTGCTTATGATAACCGCCCGCTTAATTTTGATGAGTTTTATAATAAAGTAAATCAGGTTATGTTTGTTTCGGCAACACCTGGCGAATTTGAAAAAGAAAAATCACAGAAAATAGTTGAGCAGGTTATTCGACCTACTGGGCTTTTGGACCCATTAATAACAGTAAAACCGACTGAGGGTCAAATTGAAGATTTAATTACAGAAATTAATAAAAGAACTGCGAAAAAAGAGCGTGTTTTAATTACTACACTTACTAAAAAGCAGGCTGAAGATTTAACCGAGTTTTTAGAGGGCGTAGGTATAAAGGTTAAATATATGCACTATGATATTGACACAATGGAGCGAATGGAGATTATTCGTGATTTGCGTTTAGGCGAATTTGATGTGCTTGTTGGTATAAATCTGCTTCGTGAAGGTCTTGATATTCCTGAAGTTTCATTAGTTGCGATTTTAGACGCTGATAAAGAGGGCTTTTTGCGTTCTGAAACCTCGCTTGTTCAAACAATCGGTAGAGCTGCAAGAAATGCTGACGGCGAAGTTATTATGTATGCCGACCAGGTTACACGCTCAATGGAGGCGGCTATTAGAGAAACTAATCGCCGCAGAGAAATTCAATCAAAATATAATAAAGAACACGGCATTATACCAAAAACAATTATTAAAGATGTTAGGGAAGTGCTTGAAATATCTAAAAAAGAAGATAAGGTCAGCGGTAAAAAGCTGTCGAGAAAAGAGCGAGAAGAACTTATTGCAAGGCTTACTCGTGAGATGAAATCGGCGGCAAGAATGCTTGAATTTGAACACGCGGCTTATCTTCGTGATAGAATTGAGAATTTAAGAAAAGAGAAATAGTAAATGGAAGCCAAAAAAATCGTTATTAAAGGCGCAAGAGAAAACAATTTAAAAAATGTTGATATCGAAATCCCGAGAGATAAGCTTGTTGTTTTTACAGGTCTTTCAGGCTCGGGTAAATCTTCGCTTGCTTTCGATACCTTGTATGCCGAGGGTCAGCGAAAATATGTTGAGTCGCTTTCTTCTTATGCGAGAATGTTTTTAGGGCAAATGGAAAAGCCAGATGTTGACAGCATTGAGGGGTTATCGCCTGCAATTTCAATCGACCAGAAAACGACTTCAAAAAATCCTCGTTCAACTGTCGGAACTGTAACTGAAATTTACGATTATTTAAGACTTTTGTTTGCGAGAATCGGTGTTCCGCATTGTCCAGTTTGCGGAAAGGTTATCAAGCAACAAACTGTTGATGAAATTGTTGATAAAGTCTTATCGTTTGAGCAAGATGCTAAAATTCAGATTTTAGCACCGATTGTCAGAGGCAGAAAAGGCGAATATAGAAAAGAACTTGAATCTGCTAAAAAATCGGGTTATGTAAGAGCGAGAGTTGACGGAAATATTTACGATTTATCAGAAGAAATTCCGCTTGATAAAAATAAAAAGCATAATATTGAGATTATTGTTGATAGATTAAAGGTTAATTCTTCGATTAAATCACGCCTTGCTGATTCGGTTGAAACCGCTTCAAAATTGGCAAATGGGCTTGTTTTAGTTGATGTTATTGACAAAGAAGAGGTTTTGTTTTCGCAAAACTATGCTTGTCCCGAACATGGTGCATCGTTTGATGAATTATCGCCGAGAATGTTTTCATTTAACAATCCTTTCGGTGCTTGTCCGAAATGTACAGGTATTGGCGTATTCAGAAAGGCTGACCCTGATTTAATTGTGCCAGATAAAACATTGCCTTTGTCAAAAGAGGCTATTAAGGCGACGGGTTGGAGCAAATTAAAAGATATGTCGGTTGCAAAGATGTATTATATCGGACTTTCAGAGCATTACGGCTTTTCGATTGATACACCTTTTGGCGAACTGCCGAAAAAAATTCAGAATATTATTCTTTATGGAACAAACGGAGAACAAATTCAACTTGACCGCAAATATTGTTATGGTGTTGGTAAGTATTATACGGATTTTGAGGGTGTTTGCAACTCGCTTGAACGCCGCTATAACGAAAGCGGCAGCGATTGGGCAAAAGCTGATATTGAAAACTATTTAACAGAAATTCCTTGCCCTGAATGTAACGGAAAAAGGCTTTCGCCTCAGTCGCTTTCGGTAACAGTCGGCGGTAAAAATATTATGGAGCTTTGCGACAAATCGGTTAAAGATCTGCTCATATTCTTTAATGAGCTTGATTTAAAAGGCAGAGATTTAATGATTGGCGGCGAAATAATAAAAGAGATTAAAGAGCGTTTGGGCTTTTTGCAAAGTGTCGGACTTCATTATTTAACACTTTCGCGTTCAAGCGGAACGCTTTCGGGCGGTGAGTCGCAAAGAATCAGACTTGCAACTCAAATCGGCTCTTCGCTTATGGGCGTGCTTTATATACTTGATGAGCCGAGTATCGGACTTCATCAGCGTGATAATGACAAATTGCTTGCAACCTTGAAAAAATTGCGTGATTTAGGCAACACTTTAATAGTCGTTGAACACGATGAAGATACTATGCGTGAAGCTGATTATATTGTTGATATAGGTCCTGGTGCTGGTGTTCATGGCGGTGAAATTGTTTGTGCCGGTACGGTTGATGAAATTTTAAATTGCAAAAAGAGTATTACAGGCGATTATCTTTCAGGCAGAAGGACAATTCCTGTGCCGAAAACTCGTCGAAAAGGCAACGGCAAGTTTTTGAAAATTGTCGGTGCAAAGCAAAACAACCTTAAAAACATTAATGTTAAAATTCCGCTCGGCAAATTTGTTGCTGTAACGGGTGTTTCGGGTTCTGGCAAATCTTCACTTGTTAACGAAATTCTTTATAAATCAATTGCAAAAGAGTTTTATAAGGCAAAGGCTCGACCAGGTGAGCACAAGGCGATTGAGGGACTACAAAACATTGATAAGATTATAGATATTGACCAATCGCCGATTGGCAGAATGCCAAGCTCTAACCCTGCTACTTATACAGGTCTTTTCACTGATATTCGTTCGCTTTTTGCTTCAACAAAGGAAGCAAAAATGCGAAACTATACACCTGGTAGGTTTTCATTTAATGTCAAAGGCGGTAGATGTGAAGCTTGTGAGGGTGCTGGTATTTTAAAAATCGAAATGCACTTTTTGCCTGATATTTATGTGCCTTGCGAGGTTTGCAAGGGTGCAAGATATAACCGTGAAACCTTGGAAGTTAAGTATAAAGGCAAAAGCATTTATGATGTGCTTGAAATGACCGTTGAAGAGGGTCTTGAATTTTTTGATAGTATTCCGAAAATCAAGAGGAAATTGCAAACTATTTATGATGTAGGTCTTGGTTATATCAAAATAGGTCAACCTGCTACTACGCTTTCGGGCGGTGAAGCACAAAGGGTAAAGCTTGCTACTGAATTATCTCGTCGTTCAACAGGCAATACGCTGTTTATTCTTGATGAGCCGACAACAGGACTTCATACTGCTGATGTTCATAAGTTGGTTGAGGTTTTAAACTCGCTTGTTGAGCAGGGTAATACTGTTGTTGTTATTGAGCATAATTTAGATGTTATAAAATGTGCCGATTATATTATTGATATGGGTCCTGAAGGTGGCGATGAGGGCGGTAAGGTTATCGCAAGCGGTACGCCTGAAAGCATTATAAAATGCGAAAAGTCTTTTACAGGACAATATTTGAAAAAATTGCTATAAATTGTTTACAACTTGTTAAATAATTTTAATTTTGTTTATGATATAATAGTTGCGATGAAAAGGGGCGGTGTTATGTTCGGTTATGTAAGAGCTTATAAACCTGAACTTAAAATTTCCGAATATGATACCTATAAAGCGGTTTACTGTTCGCTTTGCAGGCAATTAGGCAAGGACTACGGCGTTTTTGCAAAATTTATTTTGTCGTATGACTTTGTTTTTTTAGCAATGCTTAAATTAGGCCTTGAAAATGAGTGTTGCGGATACAAAAAAATGCGTTGTCCTTTTAACCCTATGAAAAAGTGTATGCGGCTTGAAAAAAAGTCCGAGTCACTTTCGTTTTCATCGGCTTGTCTTATTATAATGTTTTATTATAAATTACTTGATGATTTTAAAGATAACGGCATAAAAGGCAAAATTCGTTCAGGTTTGTTATATCCTATATTTTCGCATTATCATAAAAAAGCGATAAAAAGGTATCCGGAAATTGAAAAGGTTACTGCTACGCTTATGAAAAAACAAGCGGAAGTTGAAAATCAGACTTCTGTTAGTGTAGATGCTGCGGCAGAGCCGAGCGCAAAATTGCTTGAATTTGTTTTTTCGTATGACGAAGATGGAAGTAATAAAAGAATTTTGCAAAATTTGGGTTACACAGCAGGAAAATGGGTTTATCTTATAGACGCTTTAGATGATTTAGATGAAGATTTAAAGAAAAAGTCTTATAATCCGTTTTTAAGAAAATATATGAATTTAGAAGTTGCAAAGCAAAACGCAAAAGCGCTTATTAATAATTGTAATGTTGAAATGAGCAAATCGTTTGAATTATTAGAATTTAAAAGGTATAAAACTATACTTTCAAATATTATTTACTTTGGCTTGCAAAATGTTTTAAAACAAATTTCAGACCACAAAATTAAGGAGAATTAATAATGACAAATCCCTATGAGGTGTTAGGCGTTGGCAGAAACGCTACCGATGAAGAGATTAAAAACGCTTATAAAATGTTAGCAAGAAAATATCATCCTGATAATTATAGCGATAATCCGCTTTCAGACCTTGCAGAAGAAAAGATGAAAGAAATCAACGAAGCTTATGACACTATTATGGAGCAACGCAGAGGTTCTTCGCAAAATGGCTCGAATGGCGGTTATTCTAATACTTCTTCGGGTGTTTTTGCAGATGTTCGTAATTACATTAATCAAAATCGTCTTGAAGAAGCAAGAGAAATTTTAGACGGTGTTCCGCTTAGCAATCGCAATGCTGAATGGTATTTTTTAAATGGTATGGTGCTTTATCGCAAGGGCTGGTATGATGATGCTTTCGCATCGGTTTCAAATGCTTGTAGAATGGACCCTAACAATTTGGAATATCGCAATATGCTTAATAGCATCAATGCGAGCAGACAAGGCAATTTTGGAGGTTACAACACAGGCTCATACGGTGGCGGTTGTTCG
Organism: Oscillospiraceae bacterium; assembly: GCA_902781345.1. Taxonomy (GTDB): domain Bacteria; phylum Bacillota; class Clostridia; order Oscillospirales; family Acutalibacteraceae; genus RUG11462. The sequence continues at coordinate 10,765 of CACZIY010000032.1, forward strand.
ACTTGTGATGTTTGTCAAGGACTTATTTGTGCCGACTGCTGCTGCGAGTGCATGGGTGGAGATTTAATTAGATGTTGTTAAAATTTTAGGGGGAATTACTGATGAGTAAGCAGAGAAATCTTGCAACTACAATTTCTGTTTGCGGACTTTTTGCGGCACTTTCGGTTGTTATAATGTTAGCTTCTTATTTAGGTGTTACAACCTATGCTGTTCCTGCACTTGCAGGTGCGCTTCTTATAATTATTTACCTTGAATTTGGTGTGAAATCAGCGTTTACCGTTTATCTTACGGTAAGCGTTTTGTCGTTTTTAATATGTGAAAAAGAGGCTTCGCTTTGTTATTTGTTTTTGTTTGGTTATTACCCGTTTTTAAAGGCTTATATTGAAAAAATTAAGAGTAAAGCAGTGCAATGGGTGATAAAAATTGTTTTATTTACAGTTTCATTTTCGGCAGTAACATCACTTGGCATTTTTGTTTTAGGAATTCCGATAAGTGAAATGAATTTAGGTTTTGGAAATATTGGATTTGCTTTATTCGGTTTAGCACTTGTAATTATGTTTATTTTGTATGATATTGCACTAACAAAGGTAGTAACGCTTTATTTAGTAAAATATCGTCAGCAATTCAGAAAAATGTTAAGATTAAATAAAAATAAGTAGAGGTATTTAGTTTGAAAATATATGATGCTGTTGTAGTCGGCGGTGGTGCTGCGGGGCTTTTTTGTGCAGGACAAATTGCTTTGAAAAACAAAAGCGTTGCACTAATTGAAAAAAATGAAAAAGTCGGCAGAAAACTGCTTATTACAGGCAAGGGCAGATGTAATGTAACTAATTTATGCGATAAAAATGAGCTTATTGACTCACTTACAAAGAATAAAAAGTTTATGTATAGTGCATTTTCTATGTTTAATGCTTATGATACTTTTGATTTTTTTGAAAGCAAAGGAGTGCCACTGAAAGTTGAGCGAGGAAACAGGGTTTTTCCTGTTTCGGATAAAGCGGTTGATATAGTTGACTGCCTTTATAATTTTGTAAAAGAACAAAAGGTTAATATTATTAATAATACTGCGGTTGATTTTGAAGCGGAAAACGGAATGATTAATGCAGTTTTGCTTGACAGCGGCGAAAAGGTTAATTGCAAAAATGTTGTAATTGCAACAGGCGGTAAATCTTACCCAAAAACAGGTTCAACAGGGGACGGATACCGTTTTGCTGAAAAATTCGGGCATACCATTATTAAGCCTATTGGCTCGTTAGTGCCTGTTAATACTGATGAGGGTTTGGCGGCTATGTGTCAAGGACTTTCGCTGAAAAATACTGCAATAAAGGTTGAAGATACTAAAAGCAACAAAATAGTTTATACCGATTTCGGCGAAATGCTTTTTACTCATTTTGGACTTTCAGGTCCTATGATTTTATCGGCTTCGGCTCATATGAGAGAAAAGGGTAATTCAAGATATAAAATACATATTGATTTGAAGCCTGCGCTTGACAGCCAAAAGTTAGATAACAGAATTTTGCGAGATTTTGCTGAGAATTCAAACAAGATTTTGTCAAATTCTTTAACAAAATTATTGCCTTTTAAAATAATTCCTGCTATAATAAAATATAGCGGTTTAAAGCCTGATTTAGTTGTAAATCAGATAACAAAAGAGCAAAGAGAAGCGTTAGTTTCTTCACTTAAAGATTTTTGTTTTACAGTTACTTGTTTGCGTGATGTGAGCGAGGCTATTGTAACATCGGGCGGTGTTGACTGTAACGAAATTGAGCCGAAAACTATGCGCTCTAAAAAAGTTAATAATTTGTATTTTGCAGGCGAGGTTATTGATGTTGACGCTTATACGGGCGGATTTAATTTGCAAATAGCGTTTTCAACCGCATATGCAGCCGCAAATGCAATTTAAAAGGAGATATATTTATGATTTCAGTAGCAATAGACGGACCTGCTGGTGCAGGTAAAAGCACAATTGCAAAAACTGCTTCAAAAAATTTAGGTTATATTTATATTGATACAGGTGCGCTTTATCGTTCGATTGGCTATTTTGTAGTTTCAAACGGTGGCGATATTGATAATGCCGACTCGGTTATATCATTTTTGCCGAAAATCAGCGCAGAGATTAAGTTTATTGATGAAACTCAGCATGTTTTTATCAACGGTGAAGATGTCAGTGATAAAATAAGAACTGAGGAAGTTTCAAAGGCGGCTTCAAAGGTTTCGGCAATTCCGAAGGTAAGAGAGTTTTTGCTTGAGCTTCAAAGAGGTTTTGCTAAAAAATACAATGTTGTTATGGACGGCAGAGATATCGGTACTGTTGTTTTACCTGACGCACAGGTTAAAATCTTTTTAACCGCTTCTGCGCAAGAGCGAGCAAAAAGAAGATATAAAGAGCAAGTTGAGCGAGGCCTTGATGTTAATTTTGATGATATTTTAGCAGATATTAAAGAGCGTGATTATCGTGATGAACATCGTGAAATTGCACCGCTTAAGCCTGCAAAAGACAGCGTTTTGGTTGATACTTCAAATATGAACATTGAGCAAAGTGTTAAGGCGGTAATTGATACCGTAAAATCAAAAATAGGAGAATAAAGAAATTGGATCCTTACAAACAACCTTTATCAGTTAAAATTTTGATTGCTGTACTTTTTCCGATTTTTAAGCTTTTTAATCGCTTTGAAATTATAGGAAAAGAGAATTTGCCAAAAAGTGGCGGAATAGTATATGCCAGCAACCATATTTCGTTTGCTGACCCAATTTTTTGGGTGCTGTCAATTCGCCGAAGAATTTGCTATATGGCAAAGGCAGAGCTTTATAACAGCAAATTTTTAAGAGGTATTTTTAAGCTTGCAGGCGTTTTTCCAGTTGAGCGAGGAAAAGCGAGCGTAAACTCTGTCAATCACGCAATTGATATTGTTAAAAACGGCGGTATTTTGGGTATTTTTCCTGAGGGTACTCGCTCAAAAGACGGCAAGCCTGCAAGAGCAAAATCTGGTGTGGCTTATATTGCTAATGCGACAGGTGCTGATGTTGTTCCGATGGCGGTTGTTTCAAAAGGCAAAATCAAACCTTTTAAAAAAGTTAAATTATATGTAGGCAAGCCGATTCCTCATAGCGAAATTCATTTTGAGGGTACTGATAGAAAAGGACTTCGTAACGCTTCTGAAAGAATAATGAGTGAAATAACAAAACTTTGGGAAGAGGGACAGAATGAGTGGTAAAATAACGCTTGCAAAAACCGCTGGTTTTTGTTTTGGTGTAAACAGAGCGATTGAGCTTGTTGAAAAGTTGCTTGACGAAAATAAAAAGGTTTGCACACTCGGACCTATTATTCATAATCCGCAAATGGTTGATTCGCTTAAAAAAAGGGGAGTAATAATTGCTGAAAATATTGATGAAGTGCCGAAAGGATATACAGTTGTAATTCGTTCGCACGGTGTTGATAAAGATACTTATAAACAAATTGAAAAAAACAACCTTGAAATTTGCGATGCAACTTGTCCTTTTGTTTATAAAATACATAAAATAGTTGATGAAAATTCTAATGAAAATACTCCTGTTTTGATTGCGGGAGATGAGGCTCACGCCGAAGTAATTGGAATAAAAGGCTTTGCAAACGGCAAGGTTTATTGTTTCACAACTGAAGAAGAATTGTCGGAAATTGTCAAAAATTGTAAAAATATGGAAGATAATCCGCCGATAATTGTTGCTCAAACGACATTTAATCAAAAAAAATGGCAAAATTTCAAAAAAATTATAAAAAAAGTATGTACAAATGCGATTTTTTTTGATACAATATGTTATGCGACTGCCGAAAGACAAAACGAAGCAGAATCATTATCTAAGCAAAATGATTTAATGGTTATCATCGGTGGCAGGCACAGTTCAAATACAAAAAAGTTATTTGACATTTGTGCTGCTAACACCAAAACCATTTTAGTTGAAACTGCTGATGAGTTAGATGAAAAATGCTTTGAATCGGCTCGCTTTGTTGGAATAACTGCAGGGGCTTCCACACCTGCTGTTATAATTAAGGAGGTACTAAATAAAATGACCGACATTTTAAAAAACGAGGAAACTATGGCTGAAGAAGTTACAGCTGAGATTAATACGGAGGCTGAGTCGGCTGATAAGTCCTTTGAAGATATGCTCGAAGAGTCGCTTAACAGTATGAACCATAACCAAAAGGTTAAGGGCGTTGTATTGGCAATCAATCCAACCGAAGTTCAGGTTGACATCGGCAGAAAGCAAACTGGTATCATTCCAGCATCAGAGCTTTCTAACGACCCTAATGTTGAACCTGCTGATATTGTTAAAATCGGCGACGAGATTGACCTCATTGTAATGAAAACAAACGACCAAGAGGGTATTGTTACTCTTTCTAAAAAGCGTTTTGACTCATACGCTGGCATCGCTAAAATGGAAGAAGCAAAAGAAAATGATGAAATTTTAGAGGGCAAAGTTACCGCTGTTGTAAAAGGCGGTGTTACTGTTATATCTAATGGTGTTAGAGTATTTGTTCCTGCTTCTCATGCAACACTCAGAAGAGGCGAGGATTTAAACCTTTTAGTTGGCACAGAAGTTAGATTTAAAATTATTGATATTCGCAGAGGCAGAAATGTTGTTGGTTCAATTCGTGTTGTATTAAGAGATGAACAGAAAAAGGCTCAGGCTGAATTGTGGGAAAAACTTGCTGTCGGCGATACATACGAGGGTGTTGTAAAATCACTCACATCATACGGTGCATTTGTTGATATCGGTGGTGTTGACGGTATGATTCATGTTACAGAACTCGCTTGGACAAGAATTAAGCATCCATCAGAGGTTGTTAATGTTGGCGATACTGTTACAGTATACATTAAAGACCTTGATAAAGAGAATAAGAAAATTTCACTCGGCTTTAAAAAGGCTGAAGATAATCCTTGGGAAATTATTAAAACAAAATATCAGGTTGGCGATACCGCTACTGTAAAAGTTGTAAGCTTCGCTTCTTACGGTGCATTTGCTAATGTAATTCCTGGTATTGACGGTTTAATTCATATTTCACAAATCGCTAATAAGAGAATTGAGAAACCTCAAGATGTTCTTAAAGTAGGCGACGAGGTTGAAGCTAAAATTATTAGCATTGACTATGACGCAAAACGCGTAAGCCTTTCTATTCGCGCATTATTACCTGAAGAAGAGGTTGTTGAGGAAAAAGCTGAAGAACCTGAAACTCCTGCTGAACCACCAAAAGGCTATGTTTGTGACCCATGTGGTTATGTTTACGAGGGCGAAGAATTACCAGAAGATTTTGTTTGTCCACTTTGTGG
>CACZIY010000033.1 GCA_902781345.1 Oscillospiraceae bacterium
GGATATGTTGCTTATATGTTTAGAGCAAATAACTGGAATAATGATATTTATTTATCAAACAAAACAAATGTTGACAGATGGGCTTTGGCTTATGAAGATTATTTAGACCCATCAGCTGATGATATTTGGGATTAAAATGTTTTATAAAATGACAGACAAGTTTTAACTTGTCTGTCATTTTTAATTGATTTCATTACACTTATATAATAATAAAAAATTATATTCGAATAAATGGCAATATTTTTTTTCGTTTTTGGAAATATTTTATTGATGGTTTATATGTTACAATAAAGCAAAGGAGTGATATTATGAATATTAAAAAACTACTATCTATTTTGCTATCTTTAGCAATTATTTTGTCAGTTGTTGGTGTTGTTGCTATAACTTCAAGCGCAACTACAATTCAACCTGATGCAAGTCTGTTAACAGATACAACCGACTTTGAACAGAATTTAACCTCAATTGAATTATCGGAAAAAATGATTACAGGTTATAATATCGGTAACAACTTTGAATCTCACGAACTTGAGTATTCGTATTCTAGACCACCAATTACTAATATTCAAGATTATATCAAATACAAAGAAACAATGTGGGGTATGATTCCGATTTCTGAGGATTTTATTAAGTATTTGGCAGAAAACGGTATACAGGCAGTCAGACTTCCTGTAACTTGGTTTAGCGCACTCACTTATACAGGTGAATTAAACGGCAAAACTTATAATGGGGAAATTCCTGATAAATCTATTCATTATGCAAACATTACCGAACGCAGAAAACTTTGGTATAACGGTGTTATCGCTAAAGAATTTTTGGATAGAGTTCAACAGGTAGTTGATTGGATTATCAAATACGGTATGTATTGTATAATCAATACTCATCACGACGGTGCTTGTAACAATGCAAATGCTATGAATCCTGAAAAATTCGGTAGTGCAGTAGTATCTGGACAAACAGGTAATGAACAAACTATTCAGTACTTAACTAATATTTGGGGTCAAGTTGGTGAAAGATTTAAAAACTATGGCTCAAAACTTTTGTTTGAGCCATTTAACGAAGTTGCAGATGAAACAGGTCAAATGACTGCATCTGCTGAAAGACAAAACTATGCAGCAGAAGTTTCAGCGGCATTTATTCAGCAAATTCGTTCGCAAGGCGGAAATAACGACAAGAGATTTTTAGTTATTCCAAACTACGGCGGCATAAGTTTTATATATGATAGTACTGCACTTGAAACTATCAAATCAGCCGATACCGTAAACGGTGTTTATAATGATAAAATCATTTTAACTACTCACTATTATGGCGACAATATGAAAGATGCTTGTAATAGTGCAAGAAATATTAAAAAGAATAAAGGTATAGGCGCAACTGTTGATGAAATAGGTCTTAGCGGTAAATCTTCAATTTCCGATGATGAAGTTACAGCAATGCAAACCCTTTATAACTATTCACATCAAGAGAAAATTTCTTGTTTCTTCTGGGATAATGGTGACGGCGACTTTTCTGTAACAAACAGATATTATAACGAGCCTTCATCAGAAGCATTTTTGAAATATGTCGGCTCAAATGAAGAATACAGAACTTACACTCAAAGTGAAATTTTGGCTTTAACAGGGGATTCTCAACCAAACTGGATGAAACTTTATAGCGAAAATTCAACCAACGCTTTTGGTGGAAAATATTTGATTATAACATCTGAAAAACCAATTACATCTTTAACAAAAAGCGGTAATACGTGGATGGGTTATTATGCAATTAATGGTGCAAACAACGGTCTTGTAACTCAATTTGTAAGTGATGACGGCATAAATTATAAAATGCGTAATACAGTTATTCCAACAACTTGGACAAGAACTGCATGGAATACATATAGTGCTTACGGGACAACCTATTATGCTGAACAACTTGACGGTAGTTACTTTTTAAGCAAAATTGGTGACGGCTTACAAAAATATGTTACAACCGGTGATGAATTGATTTCAACCTATGCAGGAGAACTTAGAGACGGTGGTTATGATTATTCAAACGGTGGATATGTAAGTACAGCAGGAAACAGAATTTGTTATACAAATAAAATTAATGTTACACCGGGCGAATGGTATTATTTTACTGCATCAACCAATAAAAGATATCAGTTATTAATAAGAGCGTATGATGCCAATGGCAGCAGGGTAACAAATTTAGATGGCGTTACCAAAACTGCAAAGTTACAAATGCCGAGTAATGTTTATAAAATTAGCGTAACAATTTATGATTCTTATCAATCTTTATCTTACGATAATCTTTATGCGCTTGTTGATGACGGAACTATTGCTCCTACAATGTATCATTATGTTTCACCTGATGCAGATCCTGACCCAACAAGCCCTACAACAGAACCTACCGAACCAACAAGTGAACCTGTTGATTTAAGTGTCGAAATGACAACTGTTGAGGGTGCATCAATCAGACTTAATAATAAAGCAGGCTTGCGTTTCTACACAGAAGTTGATAAAGATAAAGTTGCACAATTAAGAAACGAGGGTTATACCGTTCAACTAGGTACTCTTGTCGCACCAACCGATTTGTTATTAAATAACGCTTTAACATTTGATTTGCAAGCAGGCATTTTTGCTGATATAAAATATCTTGCCAATGAGTATTATGAGGAGAACAGTTTCAGCGGAATAGTTGGGTCAATTGTCGGCATTAAAGAAAGCACAATCTTAAACCCTACAACAGGAAATATTTTAAGGGATTTTGTGGCTCGCGGTTATGCAAAAATAACATCGCCGACAAATGAAACAACAATTGTTTATGCTGACTACACACCAAGTTCAGCTCGTTCTTTAGCTTATATAGCATATATGTTTAGAGAAGATAATCTAAATAACGATCTTTATTTGTCAAACAAAACAAATGTTGACAGATGGGCAGATGCTTATGAAGATAAATATGACCCAGAAGCCGATGATATTTGGGATTAAAAGAATTAAAAAACAGTCTGCAAATTTTGCAGACTGTTTTTGATTAAATAAATGTCGAAATATAGAGATTAAAAATCCTAAAAAAATTGCGAAAAAGGGTTGACATTTTCGGCTTATTGGTGTATTATATATAAGCACTAAAAAATATAGCGGAGTAGAGCAGATGGTAGCTCGTCGGGCTCATAACCCGGAGGTCGTTGGTTCAAGTCCAGCCTCCGCAACCAGTAGACTACATACACATTTTGTGTATGTAGTTTTTTAATTGGTTATGAGTCCGACGAGCGTTGCTCGTTGGGTGAGGTTGCGAGCGCGTCCAGTGGACGAAGAAGCGAGCAAAACGAAGCGTAGCGGTCAAAATTTTAAGCCTTTGAAAAAGGCGAAAAAATTTTGGGTACCGCAAGGGGCACGAAGTGATAACCCTTAAGGTCGTTGGTTCAAGTCCAGCCTCCGCAACCATGTATGGTGGTCATAACTTATTTAAGTTATGACCACTTTATTTTTGCTTTTTTATATGTTTTATGATATAATTCATGTAGATAATATAGTAGAGGTAGATATAATGATGACACGTGATAAATTTAAATTGATACATAGTGAACTAATTATGCAGGTACAGTTAATCGAGAGTGATTTAAGGTTGATTTATGCCGCTATGAAGGTTGGTGACTTTGACGATAATTTTGATGAATTAAGCAAAGCGAATCTTGGTCAGATAATAAAAGAGTTAAAAGAACTTGATTACAGCGACGGAGATCCCGACCTTTCAAAAACTGATTATGACACAATTGAGCGTATCAGAGAAATCAGAAATTATTGGTGTCATCAATGCTATTTGGATTATGTTTATATTCCTGATGAATACCGTCGTGAACAGAAGTTTCAAGAGGTTGCAGCACGTTTGAGTCACGATGAAAATCTAACTTGGGATTTGCACGAAAAGTTAGAAAAATTACGCATTCGTGAATTGAAAGAGTATAATATAATTTGATTTGTTTCAAAATGTCAATGCCCAAAATGAAAATAGAGATAATGCTTATTTGCAAGCGACTTTTAGAGGAAAATTTTGTATATAAATAAAAAAGAAGTCAACAGACTTGAAAAGGTCCTCAGGGTCTACTTCCCTGACAAGCTTTTCTCTGCTAACTTCAACAATAGTTTATCACAATATAAACAAATTGTCAATATTTGCTCTTTAATTTATTTATACGAACTTTGTTTTGATGATGAAAAATCAACTTCGCCTAAATATTTAATACTATCAAGTCCTAAATAATCACAAAGATTTTTCATTTCAACAACGGTATTAATGTTTACATTAATGCCGTTTTTCATTCTGTCATCAAAAGCGAAAATTTCTTTTTCGCCGTGAGTGTAAATTCGTGGTTGGCCTTGTGCTTTCGGCGCATCACGAAGTTCTTGTAAAAAGGTTGAAAAGCGCTGTTCCATACCAGCTTTGTCGCCAAAAATATCAGGGTTAATTGCCATAAATCCGTGGCAAGTACCGCCTTTTTTGCCGATATGCGTATGATTTGAGGTAAGACCGCCTGAGAAAATAGAGCAGAAAATCTCGCAAAGCATACGGTAGCCATAGCCCTTGTGGCCGCCGAGTGTTTCAGTATTTCCACCGAGAGGCATAATACCGCCACCTGCTTTGCCAACTATATTTTTAAGCACTCTTTCGGCATCGGTGCAAGCGTTTCCGTTTTCATCAAGCGCCCAGCCCTCAGGCAAAGGCTTTGAAAGCTTGTTGTAAATTTCTAATTTACCACGGGTTACAACTGTTGTTGATGAGTCAAAGAAAAATGGATAAGGCTTTGCAGGCATAGAAATTGCAATCGGGTTTGAGCCGAGCATTGCAAGGCGAGAAAAGGTAGGTACCATAATCGCTTCGCTGTTTGTCATTGCGAAGCCTACAAGACCAGCGTCACAAGCCATTTTTGCATAGTAACCTGCAATGCCGAAGTGGTTGGAATTTCTAACTGAAACAATGGCAATACCGCTTTGTTTAGCCTTTTCAATAGCCATATTCATAGCGTGAATTGAGATTAACTGACCCATTCCGTCGTGGCCGTCAATTACCGCTGAAACAGGTGTTTCAAAAATTGTTTCAGGCTTAGCGTCAACCTTAATAAGTCCTTTTTCAATGCCTTTATGATAGCGAACAAGGCGTTGCATACCGTGCGACTCAATACCGTAAAGGTCGCTTAAAAGCAACACATCAGTAATTTTTTCAGCTTCATCTTTTGAAAAGCCGAATTTCATAAAAGCATCATGACAAAATGTTTTTAAATTTTGATAAGAATAATTAATATAACTCATAAATTCCCCCCTAAGAATTATAAATTAAATTCTGAAATAATGCCGTAATCGGCGTATTCAAAAATAGGCGCATTTTTATCAGGATTAATTGCAATAACTGTTGCTGATTTGCTCATGCCGACAATGTGATGAACAGCACCTGAAATACCAATTGCAATATAGACTTTTGGGCTTATAGTTTTACCTGTTAAGCCTACTTGCATTTCATAAGGCAAAATGCCGTTATCAACACATTTTCTTGAAGCGCCTAAATCAGCGCTTATTTTTTTAGCAAATTTTTTTACTTTTTCAATACTTGTCTTTGCGCCAAAGCCTGCGCTTACAACAATATTGCTTGAGCTTTTTGTGGTGCGAACTGTAGCTAATGCAGGTTTAGTTTCACTTTTTATTTTTGCAATAACACTGCCTGAAAGGGCAGGGCGAATCATATAAAGTGTGTTTGAAACAACCTGCAAAGCGGTGCAGTCAGCACAAAGCCCTAAGTCCATTTTCGCAGCGACTAATGCCGAAACTCTTTTTGAAACGCTATCACTGCCAAAAAGAACAGCATCAGGCTTTTCAGCCTTTATTTTTGAAATAACGGAATTTACATCATTTTTTTCGTGAATTACAATGTTTTCAAATAAATTTTCAGCATATTTTTTAGGTGCGTTTGTGATACAAAGCGCTTTGTTTAACTTTTGATTTGTGATTTTGTTTTCAAATTCTTTTTGCTCTTTTTCTAAAGAAGAATTTATTACACTTTCAAGTTGTTCAAAGGTTATAAATTTGCATTTTCTTTTACCCGAAGTGTTTTCTTTTGTATCTAATACTTTTGTAGGCGAGCCTGAAAGTCCGCATTTTGATATTTGGGCATTTACATCATTTGCGCTAAATACTTTTACTTCACCTGATTTTGAGCGAATAGACGGCAGTCGCAGACTGTTTATTCTCTCAACTGTTATAAGGGTAGGGGTTTTAGCAGAAATTTTGCCCTCATCACGAGTTTGGCAAACAATGCTGTTTTTGTCTAAGCTTTCAATCGACATTACATTGGTAATTAGATTAAAATTTAGCTTTTGAGCGAGCATTACGCCAGTTTGAGCAGTATCGCCAATTAAAGACTGTCTGCCACAAAAAACTAAATCTGGCTTTATTTTTTTAACCGCTAATGACAGGGCATAGGCGGTTGCTAATGTATCGGAGCCGACAAAAGCGTTATCATTGAGCAAATAGGCAGTTTTTGCACCAAGACGAGTTAGTGATAAAAGCTTATCTTTAACCTTAATTTCGCCCATAGTTAAAAGTGAAACCTCTGCATTTTCCACAGATAATGCAAGCTCATATGCACATTCATCAAACGGGCTTATTTCGCCGTCAGGGCCTATTCGTAAGCAAACTAATATTTTCATAATTTCACCTTGCATCATAAATAGGGGCGAGTGCATCGTGAACTTTTTTGTACTCTTTAAAAATTTCACGATATTTTTGTGTGTTTTCTTTATTAGGAGTGGTTATGCTTTTTTGTTTTACGCATTTTTCAACCGCATCGGCTTCATCTTTGAAAATGCCCATTGCAATGCCTGCGAGCATAGCAGAGCCTAAAGATGAATCGCTGCTTTTTGTTGTTATCATCGTTAAATCTAATACATCACAAAGGATTTGTCGCCAAAGCTGTCCTTTTGTACCTCCGCCGATAGCAGTAACGGTTTTGTTATAAGGAATACCCAAACTATCAAGATAGTTTTTGCTTTCAAGCATCGAAAAAGCGACACCCTCAAGCACAGCACGAGTAAAATGTGCTTTTGTATGCGTTGAACGAACACCGATAAAACTTGCGCATAAATCAGGGTCAGCATAAGGGGTAAGCTCGCCGTTTAAGTAAGGGTGAAAAATAAGTCCCTCGCAACCGATTGGTACATTTTTGGCATCTCTATCAAGAGATTTATAATCGCCACCAAAGGTGTTTTTATACCAACTGTATGAGGCTGCGCAAGATTTAGTAGCAGTACCAGGATACCAAAGACCTTCTTTAATATGCGAATAGTTTACAAGGTGCTTGTCAGGGTAAGGCTTGTCAGTTATAACGCAAATTCTTCCTGCGGTTGCAAGCTTAACGGTTACATCACCTTGTTTTACTGCGCCTGAAGCGAAAACTTCCATAACTGTATCGGTAGTTCCGCAAATCACAGGTGTATTTTCTTTAAGACCTGTAAGGTTTGCGGCGGTTTTAGTAACTTTTCCTATAATATCGGTTGGTTTGCAGATTTTTGGCAGCATTTTTTCGCTGATTTCTGCGATACTACAAAGCGACTTGTCCCAACACATTTTATTGCAATCAAAAAGCATACTGCCTTGTGCTTCAATATAATCGGTACAAAAAACGCCTGTCAAGAAAAATCGAATATAATCTTTTTCAAAGAAAATGTAATTTGCTTTTTTGAAGCTTTGCGGCTCGTTTTCTTTTAGCCACAAAAGCATTGGCAAAGTCCAAATTGTATCCGGCTGATGAAATGTCTTTTTGAAAATCTCATCTTTATAGTGTTTGTTTAAAAATTCTGATTGAGTGCGACTGCGTGAGTCGGTCCAATGAATTGCATTTCTGATAGGTTTAAAATCTTTATCACAAATAAGAAAAGTATGTGTAGCAGAGTCAAGTGCAACAGCTAAAATATCATCGTTTGAAATACCGTTTTTTTCAAGTAACACATTGCAATTTTTGCAAAGTGCCTTAATCCAATCATCAGGGTTTTGCTCGCAAGCGCTTGAAAATGGGTATAGAGTAGGGTATTCAACTGTGTTTTCTGCAACTATTTCGCCATTTGTATTTATTAAAGTTGCTTTTGAGGCACTGCCTCCAAAATCTACACCTAAAAGATATTTCATAAAACCAACCTTTCAAAAGCTTTTTTAAAGCTCTTCAATCCATTTATGTTCAGGGTCAGAGCTGCGATTAAATCCTTGATAATCGCCAGCCATTAACCACAAAAAGTATGTTTCATAACCAGGGGTTGAAACTGTAGTATGATAACCAAAAGGAAACTCGACTAATTCATCATTTTTAACTCTGTATGCTTCATCGGTAGAGCCATCAGAAGTATAGAGGCATTGAACTGCAAAGCCTTGCTTAGGCTCAAAAAGGAAATAGTATATTTCCTCGGCAATACACTCGTTCGGCATATCGTTTATATCGTGTTTATGAGGCGGAAAACCTGCCCAATTACCTTTTGTGCAATATGCTTCGCCGATTGTAAGCACCTTTGCGTTGGTATTCTGGTCTATAATAAAGCTTGTTTCTCTTTGATAAGGCACTTCGCCCAAAAGCTTTAAAACAACATCTTTTTCACGAATTACTTGAGGTTGAGTTTTTTCTATAGCAGGGGTAGCGCAAACCGCAATTTTAATATGGTCGATTGCTTCGATTTCAAGGTTTTGCTCGCTTGGCATATAAAAGCTTTCTGCTTTGCGGTTTTCAAAAACTGTATTACGATTGCCGACATTTTCAAAAGATTTGTCGTCAAAATAAACATTGCAATGTCCCTCAAGCATAACAAATGCTGTTTCTTTATCTTCGGTATAAAAAGGCAATTTTTGACCACATTCAAGCTCAATTATGCCAAATTCTAACTTTTTTAATGAACATTCGCCGATTTTACAAATTGGGGTATAGCCATTTGCCGACTTATACGCTTTTTTATAATTCATAACCATTCTCCTTTAAAAAACTTTTAAGTGTTTCAAAATCAGGTGCATTTTCTCTGGCACCTATTCCTTTGCATTTTATTGCAGATGCTGCACTTGCAAAATGACAGCATTTTAAATAATCATAATTTTTAATAACACCTGCGGCAAATGCACCGTGAAAAACATCGCCGGAGCCGTTTGAATCAACAACATCGGCAGGGTAGATAGGGTAAGAAATTGTTTCTTTTCCGTCGAACATAATACCGCCGTTTTTGCCCATAGTTATTACAACTATTTCAGGCGAATAAGTTTCAAATAGTATTTTTGCCGCTTGACTTACTGAACTGCTGTTAGTGATTTTCAGCGCAAATTCTTCTGAAGGTATCATAATGTCTGTAAGTTTTAATAGTTCTTCAACACCGTCATACAGACCTCCACAGTCGTATAAAACTTTAATACCGTTTTCTTTTGCAATTTTTGCGGCGGCAATCGCTGCATCTAATTCGTTGCCGTCAACCATCAGAATTTCAGCTTGTTTTATAGCATTTATTTGTTTTTCTGATAAAACTAAAGGCGGTAAATCACCCTTGTCAAAAACGCAAGTTCTCGTCTTTTTATCAGCACAAAGCCATAAAACCGAGCAAAATGAACGATAGCCTGATTTTACTTCAATAAGTGAAGTATCAACATTGTATTTTTCAAAATCCTTTTTCAAAAATACACCGCAACTGTCATCAGATATAACGCCGATATATGCAGTGCTTTCGCCGAGCTTACTTGCAGCAACTAACCCCGTTGCAACAGGACCACCGCCTGAAATTTTGCTTTTATCAGCACGCATTTTTGTGTCCTCAGTCGGAAAAGTAGGTATGTTATAAAGGGTATCGTACACATTTGCGCCAATTCCTACAATTTTAGCCATAATTTAAGCCTTTCCGTTTGCACCGACAAGTTTTATTTTGCCTATGCAAAACTCTTTTACAGCGTTAATAGGTTTTTTCATAAAGTTATCAATAGCAACTGTTCTTTCAGGTTTTTGTAATTCTTCCAAACAACAATCTAAAAATGCATAGCAAATATCAGTAGCAAAATTCATTTTGCGAATACCTGCTTTAACTGCTTTTTTGATTTCCTCATCAGGAACACCCGAGCCACCGTGCAAAACTAAAGCGGTATTATTTGTCGCTTTTCTGATTGCTTTAATTCGTTCAATGTCGAGTTTAGGAGGTTTTGTGTATCTGCCGTGTGCAGTTCCAACTGCTACTGCAAGACAAGTAACCCCTGTTTCTTCAACAAATCTTTTTGCGTCTTCAGGTGTTGTAAATTCGTCTAAATCGGTATCTTTTGTAGTTCCTATATGACCTAACTCACCCTCGACCTGAATATCTAAATATTTGCAGGTGTCAACAACTTTTTTAGTAAGGGAAATGTTGCTTTCAAAATCAAGCGTTGAGCCATCAAGCATAATTCCTGTTGCACCGTATCTTATTGAACGAGTAGTTTCAAGCTCAGACGGTCCATGGTCAAGATGAAAGCATACAGGAACGCTTGCTTTTTGTGCAGCTGCTAATATAACAGGGGATAGAAAATAGCCTGCTTCCTCCTTAATAAGTCGAGGATAAACCTGCATAATAACAGGTGCTTTTGACTCTTGTGCCGCAGCCAAAACGCCCATAACAGTTTCCATATTATAAACATTAAAAGCAGGAATACAAAATTCTCCCTTTTCGGCTAAATTTATAATAGATTTTAGATTAACAAGCATTTTAGATTTCCTCTTTTCCTAAAATCAAATCTTCGATTGAGAGAATTTCAATTTCATTTTGCTTAACCTGTTTTAATGCAAAATATTCTGAAACACAAGCGGTAACAATAGTGCTTTCACCAATGCTTTTTACATTAAAAAGTCTTCTTTTTGAAACATTTTTAATAACATCAGGCAAATATTTTGCCATTAAAATGTTACCAGCCCATACAGTTTCGCCTTTGTTCAAAAGCATTTCGTGAAGCAAAGCAAAACTTGATATAACTTTTCGTGGCTCATCAGTTTCTTCAAGGTCACGAGAAAGCTGATAAGGGTCTTGATAAACTACTGTTTTATTACTTTTGTTTGCTTTTAACTTGCCGTTTTCAAGCAAATCAGCCAAAAATGAAGTAAAGGTTACAACTTCGGCTTTGGTTTCAACAGAGTATTCGCCATAAGTTTGTTTAATTGTTTTAGCGTCATTTGGGTCATAGACAACTACTTTTTTGTATTCATCAAGCATTTTTGCACAAGAAAGCATTTGTTGCTTAGTTTCATCAGCAGCACCGATTAAAAAATCAAGTTGTGCGCCTGAACTTACTTCATCTTCTAAAACTGTGAAGTCAACATTAGCTTTTTCAAGCACTTTAATTGCTTTTAGCGCTTGGTCTGCTACCATAAAGCGTGCGTCAACACCAAGCAAAAGAAGTGTATCGGTTTTTTTAGAGTGATTTTTTATTGCTTTTTGCAATTCTTTGTCTATTGTTTTAACTCCGTAAGCGTTACCGATTTCTAAACAATTATCAACAAGTGTGTTTATATAGTCTGGAAGCTTATTATCAAGTGCCGCTTGTAGTCTTACTTCTTTTGTAAACATAACAGGGTCCCAACCTGTTGTGCAATCGTGAACACAAGCACCGCAGGTGCAACATTCATAAATATTATCCATAATTTCTTCAAGTGGTATAGCACCTCTGTTTACAAGTGAAATGCCGAGCGCTCTTGCTCTTGCAGTCGAGCGTTCATGACCTGTTGCGTTACCGATAGGGCAGATATGATGACACATCCAACAAAAACGGCAGGAGTCAACATGCTGTTTGCATTTTTCAGAAATAATCATATTCGCTTCCTCCTTTAAAGTCCTAATTTAAACGGATTCATAATGCCGTTTGGGTCAAGTGTCTTTTTAAGCCCCTCAAAAACTTGCATTGCAGGACCGTATTGTTCTTTCATCAATCTACCGAGTTTTATACCAACACCGTGGTGGTCGTTTACAACGCCGCCGTGTGCTAATGCCGCTCTGACACCGCAAGTCCAAACCGCTTGATGAAGTCTTAATGCTTCAACAGGGTCTTGAGGTACATCTTTACCATCAATAATAAATCGGTCATAAACCATTGCACCCCATTCGTACCAGTGCGAGAAATGGGCAATAAATTTTGCTTGTGGGAAGTTAGTTTCAATAGCTTCTTTCATAGCCCAGTAGATTTCTTCGATTTTATCATAAGGAGCTATAGTATCCATAGTGCCGAACATTTGCGGAATATCCATCATATGACCAGGGTAGAAGAATGTGATTTTTTCTTTCCACCATTTTTCGCCGTATTCGCTGCCTAAATCTTCAGCGCCGTATTTTTTAAATGTTTCAAGCAAAATCTTTTCTTCAACATCAACCATTTCTTTAACGCCTTCATAAGCGATATTCATAAATGCGCCTTTGCGTTCAACACCGACTATTTTTTTGATAAGCGAAGCAGTTTCTGCTTCATCATAAAGACGCATAACAGATGGTTTGAATTTTTGTAAAAGCTCACGACTTGCTTTGAAAGCACCTGTCATATCCTGGAACAAGAAACCTCTGAATCTTCTTTCTTCAGGTTGTTCAAAAATTCGCATTTGCGCTTTGGTAATAATGCCAAGTGTACCCTCAGAACCGATGAAAATTTGATTTAAATCAGGACCTGCTGCGTGCTTTGGAGCAGAAGAAGTATTGATAATATCACCGTTTGGCAAAACAACTTCCATTTGAAGTACCATATCATCAATTTTGCCGTATTTTGTTGAGCAAACACCGATACCACGGTGTGCCAAAAATCCACCGACAGTTGAGCAGGTAAGCGAAGAAGGAAAGTGCATTGTTGTCATACCGACTTCATTTGCTGCCCATTCAATGTGTTTGTAAATTGCGCCTGTTCCACATTCTATGTACATACCCTCAGTATTTACATCATAAATTTTATTCATTCGTTTAGTATCAACAATAATACCGCCGCAAACAGGAATTGCACCGCCTTGCGTACCACCGCCTGCACCCCAAGTGGTTACAGGGATTTTGTAGTAATTAGCGATTTTTAATACCTTTGAAACTTGGGTTGCGTCTTCTGGACAAACAATAAAATCTGCCTCAGGCATACGACGACCTCTGTCAGCCCACATACGAGAAAGCCAATAATAGTCAACACTGTGAGTAACTTTATCAATTGCTCTTGTAGAACAATTTTCTTTTCCGACAGCGTCTTCTAATTCAGTTAGTATCATCGCATACAAAAATTCGTTCATTTGTGCCATTTTTTCTTTTGCTCCTTTTTTATACTAATTTATCAACTTTAAGATTAGGAAAATACTTGCAAAATTCTTCGATTTCTGTGCGAAAATCGCCAAAGATTTCTACAAAGTGATGAATATAAGGACCGTCAAGCAATCTATCTTCAATTTTTTGCAAATTGTCAAACTCTGCCCAAAGATAAGTTCCGTGTGTCTGCGGTCCTACAGTTGTTTGTGCTTTTAGCGGTAAAATCATATAATTACCGCTTTCTTGGTCGATTCGTGCAACGGTGTAAACACCGTCTTTTGCTCTGAACCAAGAGCGTTGATTAACAAGTCGAGCGGTACTGTCAATTCCGCTTTCGGCTTTTTGCGAAAGCGGGAAAGGCCCACAATGCCACAAAAGTTCAGCATTTTTGTTTTCAGGATGACGAACTGTAAACTCGCCAAAAAGTGGCTTGCCTTCGCCTTGAGTTGCACATTTTAAAAGCACCATTGTTAAAAGTGCGTGCATATCGCTTTCGCAAGAAACAAGATAGCCTAAATCGTTCAAAATCGCATTGACCGTGCAAGGTGCTAAATCGTTAAACATAATAGGTGTTGCTGTCCAACATTCAGCCGAAACAGCGTCTAACTTATACTCATCAAACAAGCGTTTATACATAACCACCATAGCCGCCATACGCTCAACAAATTTAGGCGTTAAATCGTCTAACTTGTAATTGTTTAATATGTAGTCGGCGATTTGCTTCATTTCAGGTGGTTTTTCTTCTAAAACCTCATTCAGTTTTTGCTCTATTACTGCAAAATTGATAGGAATTATTTTAACTCCGAATTTTTCCATCAATTCGCCCTCGTTCCAAATAACCGAATAAAAAGGTGCAGGTCTGAGTCCTACTTGACCTATGCGAATATCTTTGAAATTTTTAACCATACAAGCGACTTTTACAAAGCTTTCAAAGCCTTTTTTAAATTCTTCGCTTTCAACACGACAACAAGGAAGATGTGAAAAAGGAATGTGCATTCTTTGCATTTGGCGTGAAACACCGAAAAGCCCGCATTGCGAGTCAGTAGGGCGCATACCATCAACATAATACTCATCATCAAGCGGTGCCCATAAAAGAACAGGCTTTTTAAGCTTTTTTGCAATATCTGCCGCTGCTTCTTCGTTGCCGAAATTACAATTGATTATAAAAACGGCGTCAACATTTTCGTCAATAAAACGTTTAATGATTTTTTCGGCGGAATCATCATCAAAAACAAGGTCTTTAATGCCGATACCTTTTGAATCAACAAAAGAAACTTTTTCACTTGAAAAATTTTCTTCAATATACTTTACAAAACGCTCGCCACGCTGTTCAGCGGAATACCAAGTTAAAAATGTGCCACGAGGGCGGTCGGTAGTATTTCGCCTCATAGGAATTAATCCTACTTTAATATTATAGTTTAGCATTATTTTTCCTCCATATTTTTATAAATTGAGCATACCACATAAATAATAAAAATTCAATATAATAATTAAAAATAATTTAATTTTGTTGAATATTTTTTGTTATTTTGCTAAAATAATGAAAATTTAAATTCAGATTAAGTTGCTTTTTAATGTGTTTTTTGATATAATACTTTTGGTGGTTAAATGACTAAGAATTTTTATGTTAAAACTAAACAATATTTTGATACGCACCAAATAGCGAAAAATACTGTTAATGTACTGAATAATATTTTTACTTATTCGGTGTTTTTAGCATATTTTGTTTTTTTAGTTTTTATAGTTGTTAAACCTTGCGAAAAAACGCTGTATTATATTTTAATTCCTGCAATTTCATTTGTGGTTTTGAGCGTGTTCAGGTATTTTTATAATGCTAAGCGCCCTTATGAAAAATGGCCAGAATTAAAAGGGGATAGCCATACTAAAAAAGGTATGTCGTTTCCGTCAAGACACACTTTTTCGGCTTTTATAATTGCCTTTATGTTTTTAGATTATTGCAAGGCTTTAGGTATAGTGTTTTTAGCTGTTTCAGTGCTGATTGCAGTCTTTCGAGTTTTACTTATTAAGCACTTTGTTAAAGATGTTTTAGTATCGGCAGTTTTTGCAACGGCTATATACTTAGTATTCGCTTTTGTTTTTTAAAAAACTTAATAATTCGGGGGTGTAGCTCACTTGGGAGAGCGCTTGAATGGCATTCAAGAGGTAGTCGGTTCGATCCCGATCATCTCCACCAAAATCCGCAAATTCTTCTTTCAGAATTTGCGGATTTTATTTTTTGTATATATTGTATAATTTAAATAAAAATATTCGGCAAAATTGAACTCTTTTTTAAGTACATTTGTACAAAGTTGTCAAATATGATAATAAATTACAAAAAATATGGTTGAAATATACAAATAAATGTGATATAATTCGTTACGTGAGCATTTTTGTTTTTTTAGGAGGTGTAAAAAATGAAAAGGCTGATCACACTATTACTATGCCTATGCATAATAGGATGCAATCTTACATTTTTGAGTACGCTAAAAATTTCGGCATTAGCGTTGACTGACGATGAGATTGCTGCCAAAAATTATCCTGTACCTGAAGGTTATGCGGTTGGGGAAACGCTTATAACCTATGATACAGCGGCAGAATGCAACGGTACTCGTTCTACGGTTGAGGGCACTTATTTTGATACTTCATCAAATCAAGTTGTTTCAACTCAAGCGTGGCAGGAGAAACCTGCATTTGCTTCACGCGTATCACTTTCGGGTGCAGGATTTATGTTTTGGTACAAATCTGACATTGCAAGTATGTTCAGATTGAGAAACCAAAACAATGAAATCAT
>CACZIY010000034.1 GCA_902781345.1 Oscillospiraceae bacterium
TTATTAATTTTAACACAGTTCCTAATAAACCTGTTGGTGACACTAAACCGCCAATATTAGCCACAATATCAGTAATATTCTCTGTAGTTTCAATTAACGATTTACCAATTTGTTTTTCATCAAATCTCTTTTCGTCTTTATTACTATCTTTAAACTGTTTTTTAAGTTTTTTAATAATTTTTTGTTTCTCTTCTTCGGGTTCTAAAGCAATCATTAATTCAATAAAATACTCTATTCTCATTTGCAGAATTTTACTGTTTAATTGCTTTTCAATATAAGCACCGTTTTTTTCGATAAAGTTCTGTATTTCTAAATAAAGGTTTGGATCAGGAATGTTTAAAGTGATTTTTTTGTTATCAATTCTCGCATTTTCGATTAAACTTGTCAATGCCACTTTCCATTCTTTTTCCCAATCAAGATCTTCATCAGGATAAACTAAATTATCTTTGATTTTTAAGTTTCTTACCCTTTGTTGTGTAATACCGAGTTCACGACTTATAAGATAATCGGAACATTTATTAAATTCTATTATTCCTCTTTTATCTTTATTCTGATTAATAAGATTCTTTAAATAAATATCAAACATTAACAAGTCAAGATCTGATTTCGATTTTTGCCCAAAGTTTTTATTGTAAAAACATTCAGCAATTCTATCAAAAGCCTTTATTCTTTCTTCATTCGTAAAACAATTATTTATCATTTTTCCGTCCTTTTAACATGAAACTATTATATTCCTATAAACTTAAATCCTTCATTCTTTGCATACTTTTCAGAAGCAGAGCCTTTTTTACCTTTAATTTTAAAGTTTTTAATTTTTATATACTCATCGCTACTATAATTATAAATATATCCAAATGCTCTTTTACCAATCTTTTGAACATTTTTTGGTATTGTTATACTTTTTAATTTTTTACAATTAATGAATGTATCGTCACCAATCTTTTTAACTTTTTTACCTATTTTTACACTTTTTAAATTATCGCAACCCCAAAATGCCTCATAACCAATACTTGTTACACTATTTGGTATTGTTATGCTTTTAAAATCGCAATCACCAAATGCAGCCATACCAATTGTTTTAACTTTTTTACCTAATTTAACACTTTTTAGGTTTCCGCAACTATCAAATGCATACCGACCAATACTTGTTACACTATTTGGTATTGTTATGCTTTCTAATGAGTAGCAATCGTAAAATGTTTGTTTCCCAATTGTTTTAACTTTTTTACCTAATTTAACACTTTTTAGGTTTCCGCAACTATCAAATGCACCATTGCCAATACTTGTTACACTATTTGGTATTGTTATGCTTTTTAATGAGTCGCAATATTTAAATGCAGAGTCACCAATCTTTTTAACTTTTTTACCTAATTTTACACTTTTTAGTTTTTCGCAACTATAAAATGCTTCTTCACCAATACTTGTTACGCTATTTGGTATTGTTATACTTTTTAATGAGTCGCAATCGTGAAATGTTTGTTTCCCAATCTTTTTAACTTTTTTACCTAATTTTACACTTTTTAGTTTTTCGCAACCATAAAATGATTCTTCACCAATACTTGTTACACTATTTGGTATTGTTATGCTTTTTAATGAGTCGCAACCAAAAAATGCAGAGTCACCAATACTTGTTACACTATTTGGTATTGTTATGCTTTCTAATGAGTAGCAAACGTAAAATGTTTGTTTCCCAATTGTTTTAACTTTTTTACTAAGTTTTACGCTTTTTAATGAGCCGCAACTAGAAAATGCCGAATCACCAATGCTTGTTACATTGTCCGGTATCGTTATACTTTCTAATGAGTAGCAATCGTAAAATGTTTGTTTCCCAATTGTTTTAACTTTTTTACTAAGTTTTACGCTTTTTAATGAGCCGCAATCTTTAAATGCCCTAACACCAATGCTTGTTACGCTGTTTGGGATTATTACGCTTTTTAATGAGCCGCAACTAGAAAATGCCGAATCACCAATGCTTGTTACATTGTCCGGTATCGTTATACTTTCTAATGATTCGCAAGAGCCAAAAGCTCCAATTTCAATTTTTTTCACATTGTTTGGTATATTTATTGTTTTTAAGCATTGACACTTATCAAATGTCATAATGTCAATTAACTTTAAACCATTTCCAAGCTTAACGGTACTTAAACTGGTACACCACCAAAACGCTTCCGACCCTAAACTTGTTACACTATCTGGAATTGTAATACTTTGTAATTCTTCACATTTAAAAAAAGCCATTGGCCCAATTGTTTTAACACTGTTAGGAATATTTATTTTATTTAAACGTGTACACTGATCAAACGCATACTCGCCTATAGATTCAACGCTATTTCCGATTTTAACTTCTATTAAATTATAACACCACTCAAAAGCCTTATTGCCAATGGTTTTAACGCTATTTGGAATTATTATGTTCGCGTGTGATTTAAAACCCTGAAATGCCGCTTCTCCAATACTTGTTACGCTTCTACCATCAATACTAGAAGGTATGTCAATAGTGTAATAAAGACCTGATACTCTATACTGACTAGTTTCAATTCCCGTTATTTCAATAGTTCCATCATTTAGCACTTTATAATATAATCCCTCATCCGTATATAATGCACTTACATTCAGTGCGGTTGCTGGTATAATTGTAAATACCAAAATTAAACTTAAAATCATTGCTATTAGTTTTTTCATTATAAATTACCTCACTTTTAGATAATTAATATAACCAAGCGGTTATATTTTTATGTAATTATACCATAAAAATGGTACAATGTCAATACCAAACGGTTATATGACAAGGTGGTATTTATGGATAATTATTACAGAAGAATAAAGGATTTGCGTGAGGATAATGACGTTACGCAACAAGAGATTTGCGATTATCTTAATATGAAACAACCACAGTATAGCCGATATGAGAGAGGTATTCGTGATGTGCCAAGCGATGTTTTGATTAAACTTGCAAAATACTACAAAACCTCGGTTGATTATATTTTGGAACTGACCGACAAAACTAAACCTTACAATTAAAAAGAACTGACCTTTGTTTTTAAAAAGTCAGTTCTTTTATTTTTGCAACCCTTCCACCGCAAGCGGTCCCCCTTCCCTTGACGAAGGACGGCTTTTGACACCTCATCCGTCACACTTCGTGTGCCACCTTCTCCTCAAGGAGAAGGCACGGTGAGCCACCGCTGACATACTCTTCGTCTAAAGGTTGATAAAACTTTTAGTTTTACTTCGCCTCAGGGTTGAAGTTCGATTTTGCTTTGTGTCTTGCAACAATATATTGAGGTGCCCCTTGAGGGGAACTGTCGCCGACAGGCGACTAAAGGGTGATTTTGCCAAACAAAAACGGCGGGAATTTTCCCACCGTTTAAATTCTTTTATTCAATAATACCTAAACGCTGCAAGAGGCGTTTTGCAGATTTGCCGTCAGGATTGTTAAAGAATGTGTTTGAGAATTTATTCATTTTAGTGAAATCATAATCTGAGACATTTTTAATTGCAATAGCAAGCGCTTTTGCATCGGTAAAAGCAGGGGATGGCAAAACAGCGTCATATTTGAAATTAACCTGACGGTTATGAAGTCTTGCACGAAGGTCAGGAACAAAAGCGTATGCTGGTTTCATTGCCGCAAACGACAAGAAGAAATTATTTGTTATCGAGCCGATTACAACATCGGCTACTGCTACCGCTTCATAAGGCGATAAAATATCGGTAATATTTATAATGCCTTTTGTATAACTGTTCATTGACGGAGTTAAACGAATTTCCTCGCCATTAGGCATTTCATCAATTTCAAAATATTTTAAAATAACATAATCTTTATTAAGATATTCGTAAAGATAATTATCGCAACTGCTTTCATATTTTGGCACAACATTTTCGGCTCTTTGGACAAAGTCAAGCAAAATCTTTTTGTCGCCGAGTTCAACACCTGTATTTTCTACCAATTTATTAAGCGCTTTTTCTTTAAACTTTTTGCTGTAAAAACGATCAGTTTTTACATCGCCTACATAAGTTAAACTCTCTTCACCGATGCCGATTGATTCACAATAGATATCTTTATAAAGCTCAACAGGGGTTGCGACTTTATCAACTCTTCTGTTTGTCGGAGCAATTCTCTCTTTATTATAATAGTAACCGCTTTTGTAATCAAGTGTTGCTTTTTCAAATTTCAAGAAATTAAAGCCGTATTCAGGAACATAAACGACTGTTGTATCATCTTTAATATTAAGTAAATCGAGAAAATCGTTATTCTTTTCAACGAAAATATACTCGGCTTCGCTTAACTGCTTAACAATCTCAATTTTTTCTTTATGAGTTTTGTTTTTGGTTTTTAAAGAAACAATATTTTCTTTAACATATCTTCTTATTGCTTTGCTAAGTTCGTGAGAACAGTCAAGTAAAGCAATCTTTTTAGGTTGAACCTTTTTCTCACGCAATTTTTCGTAAACCGCTGAGAAGGATTTTTTATCATTTTCAAGATTTTTAAGTTTTTCAACATAATCTCTATACATAATATTGCTTTTCGGCACAATATTATAAGGTAAAATTTTGGTTTCGCCGTTGCTGTGATTTTTAAGTTCTTGCTCGCCGATAACATTTTCAAGAATTCTCTTTGTTGAGTTACCGTCGCAAGAACGCATGAATTTATAACGGAAATCCTTAACCTTTTGTATATCAAAAAGTTCGTCAATATTTTCGATATATTCAATCATTTCAAGGTTTGTTGTACAAACAGGACCTGGCGACATTTCATAATAATCGTAGTAAAAACCACGCCAATCAAAGTAAGTATCAAGGTCGTAAGCGAAGAAAATAATAGGTTTTTCAAATAATGAATATTCAAAAACTAATGAAGAATAGTCGGTTATACAAATATCAGAAACGCAAAGCAAATCTTCAATTTCCATTGTTCTTGTAACATCAATTGCAAAATCAGCATATTCGGTAGGAATTGCAGGCAATTTTTTTACAAGCGGATGATGTTTAAACAATACAATATAATCATCTTTAAACTTTTCATAGAACATTTCAATATTAAACATTCTCGAAGTTTTTGCACGGGCTACCCTACCTCTGAATGTAGGCGCATACAAAATAATCTTTTTGCCTTTTGCTTGAGGAACAATATCATAAAGAGTTTCATAAGCATTTTCAATAAATTTTTCATCATAGAAAACATCAGTTCTTGATGAGCCTGTTGCTTGAATTACCTCTTTATGCTCTGATAAATTCATTGCTTCTTCATAAGCCCAAGCAACCTCAGGGCTTGAAATTGTAACTAAGCTATAATTCTTGTTAAATGGGTGTTTTAACTGTTCTTTTCTATTAGCGCCAAAAATCAAATCAGCGGTTGAAAGACCAAACTTTTTAAATGCACCGCAACCGTGCCACAACTGAATAATTTTTGTTTCTTTTCTTGCGTCAATACTGCCTATGCAGTTTGAGCCCTCGTTCATAAACACATATTTTGCAGTTGCTATGTCTTTTAACATATCAATTGCTCTGCGCATATAAACATTTCTTCTGAATGCTGAATTACGCAAAAAGTGAGCGTGAACCGTAAAATCATATTTACTTACAAGTTCATCAAAAATTACTTTAAAGCTGTTTGAGAGTGCTGGAAGTCTGAGTTCAACAAACACAACTTTGTTAGGGTCAACGTCCTTTTTTGCCGCTCTTTTATAAACAAGAGGAAAAATAAAATTCAAAGTCAAAAAGTTGAATACTTTTGCAACAATTCTATCTTTTAATTTTAAAAGCTTATCCATTTTTTCTCCTTATTGCTCCTTTTTATCTTTATCAAAAATATACTTAAGAATTCTATCAGTAGATTTACCGTCGCAAGAACGCATAAATTTATAACGGAAATCTTTTATTTTCTCTTTATCAAACTGAGTATCAAGATTTTCAATGAAATGAATCATCTCTTTGTTTGTTTTGCAAACAGGACCTGGCGAAATTTCATAATAATCATAATAAAAACCACGCCAATCACAATAATTATCAAGGTCATACGCATAGAAAATTACCGGTTTTTCAAATAATGAATATTCAAAAACAAGTGATGAATAATCAGTTATGCAAATATCAGAAACACAAAGCAAATCTTCAATACCGAGTGTTTGAGTAACATCAAACGCAAACTCAGAAAATTCTTCGGCAATTGCAGGAGGTCTTTTTACAAATGGGTGATGCTTTATCAAAAGCACATAATCATTTGCAAAGTGGTCCTCAAACATACCGAGATTGAGTTGGTTAGGAGTTTTTGCACTAACTACTCTGCCTCTGAATGTCGGAGCATACAAAATAACCTTTTTGCCCTTTGCAAGAGGTACTGCTTCATAAAGCTTGTCGTAAGCACTTTTTATATAGTCCTTATCAAAGAACACATCAGTTCTTGAAATACCAAGTGGTTGAACAACTGAGTGGTCATCTTCAAAGTCCATAGCCTCTTCATAAGCCCAAACAACCTCAGGACTTGAAACGGTAACCGTAGTATTATTCTTATAAAAAGGATATTTTTTCTTTTCTTTTCTATCTTCACCGAAAATTAAATCTGCAGTAGAAAGACCGAATTTTTTAAATGCACCGCAACCATGCCAAAGCTGAATAATTTGCGTTTCGGGACGAAGCTTTTTAATACTGCCTATACAGTTAGAAGCATCATTCAAAAAAACATACTTTGCAGTTGCAATATCTTTAAGCATATTAATACAGTTTTTTAAATACTGGCTTTTTTTAACTTTTGTTTCACCTAAAAAATGCGTATGAATGTCAAAATCATACTCATTATCTAACTTATCATATATTACTTTAAAACTGTTAGTTATTTCAAGTGAACGAACTTCAACAAAAACAACCTTTTTCTCGTCAACAGGTTGTTTCATTGCCTTTTTATAAACAGAAGGAAAAATCACTTTAAAGATAATCCACTTATTTATTCTTCCTTTTCGCCACTTGATATACCCAGGGGTGAAATACCCAAACAAATTCTCCATATATTTACTCTTCCATATATTAATTTATTTAATTTTACCATATATATTTATAGTTGTCAATATAGCCGAATACACAATTTTATATGTTGATAAATACATATATTTATGCTAAAATCAAATTAAAGCAGGTGATTAAATGAAGCAAAAGCACACAATCGGAAATTTATTTGACAAAAACTCAAAAATACTGATACTTGGCAGCTTCCCTTCTGTAAAGTCAAGGGAACAAGGATTTTTTTACGGACATAAGCAAAATAGATTTTGGAAAACGCTTTCTGAAGTGCTAAAAAAACCGCTGCCAAAAAGCATTGAAGAAAAGAAAGATTTTTTATTATCAAACCACATTGCACTTTGGGATGTAATTGCCGAATGTGATATTATAGGCTCATCTGACAGCAGTATCAAAAATGTTGTACCTAACGATATCAGTAAAATCACTAATAACTGCGACATTAAAATGATTTTTACAAACGGAAAAACTGCTGACAAGCTGTATAAAAAATATATTTTACCCAACAATGATTTTGAAGCGATTTGTCTGCCGTCAACTTCACCTGCAAATGCCAAATTTACACTTGAAAAACTGATTGATGAATGGCGAATAATAAAAGGCTATCTTGATTAAACATAAAACAAAAGACCTGCTGAAACTCAGCAGGTCTTAATTTTTTAAATTATTTAGATAATTTCTTTGAAGAAACAACTACGCCGCCAAGTGCTAACAAAGCAAGCATTGGAATTGCCATACCGTTATCACTTGTTTTTGGTGAAGAAGAACCGCCACCGCTTGATTTTTTAGTAGTTGAAGAACTATCCTTTGTAAAAGCAGGTGTAGCGATATTAGCCATATTCTTTACTTCAACGCCTTTTTTAGGACGAAGAACGAGTGTTGTAGAATTAAGGCTACCAGAAACTATTTCATAATCACTGCTAATTGTCCAGCCTTTGAATTTATAGCCTTTTTTCAAATCAACAGTAACAGTGATATCACCTGTTTTTGGCTTATAAGTATAAGTCGCAGTACCACCAGTGTGGTCCTTTTTAACAGTTGCCTGACGACTTGGAGCAGCAAATACGCAAACTGAAATAGAACTTACCAATAATAAAGCAAGTATAGCCGAAACAAATTTCTTCATAATAAACGACCTCCATAAACTAAAGAAACCATATTCATTATAGCAATAATAACACATGAATTATAAAAAGTCAATAGTTTAAATAAATTTTTACACATTTATTTTACTATAAAAATAACTAAATGTCAAGCAAAAATACATAAAAATTTTGACAATCTTTTTTCTTTACAAAAAGAGTCTTTTGTTATATAATGTTTAGTAATAACTGTAGAAAGGAAAATTAAATGTTCGAGATTGTAAACAAAAAAGAACTCAACCCGACTGTAACAATGATGGATATTAAAGCACCGCTTGTAGCTAAAAAAGCACAGGCAGGTCAGTTTATTATATTAAGGGTTGATGAAGACGGTGAAAGAATACCGCTTACCGTTGCTGGTTACGACCGAGAAAACGGTACTGTAAAAATTATTTTCCAAATTGTCGGTGGTACTACCGAAAGATTAAATCACAAACAACAAGGCGATTTCATTCAAGACTTTGTTGGTCCTTTGGGTAAAGAAACAAAGGTTGACGGTCTTAAAAAAGTATGTATTGTAGGTGGCGGCGTTGGCTGTGCTATTGCATTGCCTGTTGCACAACGCTTACACGAGCTCGGTTGCGAGGTTCACTCGATAATCGGTTTCAGAAGCAAAGACTTGCTTATTTTAGAAGATGAGTTCAAAGCCGCTTCTGATAAATTAACTATTATGACTGATGATGGCTCATATGGCGAAAAAGGTCTTGTTACCGAGCCATTGAAACAAGCGCTTGAAAACGGCGAAAAATATGACGAAGTTATTACAATAGGTCCGCTTATTATGATGAAATTCGTTGTTGCTACTACAAAACCGTTTGACCAAAAAACTACCGTTTCTATGAATCCTATTATGATTGACGGTACAGGTATGTGCGGCGGTTGTCGCTTAACTGTCGGTGGCGAAACAAAATTCGCTTGCGTTGACGGTCCTGATTTTGACGGATTTTTAGTAGATTTTGACGAAGCTATGGCTCGTTCAGTAATGTACAAGGATTTTGAGCGTAAAGAGCATGAAGAAGCTTGTAATTTGTTTAAGGGGGTTGAGTAATTATGCCGAATATGTCACCAAATAAAAACCCAATGCCCTCTCAAGAGCCTTTAGTTCGTGCAAAAAACTTTTTCGAGGTTGCAACAGGTTACAGCAAGGAAACAGCAATTGATGAAGCACTTCGTTGCTTAAACTGCAAAAATATGCCTTGTGTTTCAGGTTGCCCTGTTAAAATTCATATTCCTGAATTTATTGCAAAAATAAAAGAGGGCGAATTTGAAGAAGCTTATCAGATTATTTCTAAATCATCAAGTTTGCCAGCAGTATGTGGTCGTGTTTGTCCACAAGAATCACAATGCGAGTCAAAATGTGTTCGTGGTATTAAGGGCGAGCCTGTTGGTATTGGCAGACTTGAAAGATTTGTTGCCGATTGGCATAATGAGCATTATAATGGCGAAATTCAAAAGCCTCAAAGCAACGGCCACAAGGTTGCTGTTATCGGTTCTGGCCCTTCCGGCTTAACTTGTGCCGGCGACCTTGCTAAAAAAGGTTATGATGTAACTGTTTTTGAAGCATTACATTTAGCAGGCGGCGTTTTGGTTTATGGTATTCCTGAATTCCGTCTTCCTAAAAAAATCGTTGCAAAAGAGGTTGATACTTTAAAGCAACTCGGCGTTAAGGTTGAAACCAATGTTGTAATCGGTAAAACAATCACTGTTGATGAATTGATGAACGAAATGGGCTTTGAGGCGGTATTTATCGGCTCAGGCGCAGGACTTCCAAGATTTATGAATATCCCAGGCGAAAGCTTGAAAGGCGTTTACTCTGCTAACGAGTTCTTAACCCGTAGCAACCTTATGAAAGCTTATAACGATGATTCCCATACACCTATTATGAAAGGCGGTAAGGTTGCAGTTGTCGGTGGCGGTAATGTTGCTATGGACGCTGCTCGTACAGCACTAAGACTTGGCGCTGATAAGGTTTATATCGTTTATCGTCGTTCAATGGAGGAGCTTCCTGCTCGTAAAGAAGAGGTTGAACACGCAATTGAAGAGGGTATCGAGTTTAAATTGCTTAATAACCCTGTAAAAATTCTTGGCTATAACAATCCTGATGATAAGCGTGATATGAAAAACGGTTGCGTTATCGGAATGGAATGTGTTCAAATGGAACTTGGCGAGCCTGACGAAAAAGGCAGACGCAGACCAATTGAAATTGAGGGTTCAAACTTCACAATTGACCTTGATACTGTTATTATGGCTATTGGTACTTCACCAAATCCGCTTATAAAATCAACTACTGAAGGTCTTGATGTAAACAATCGTGGCGGTATTATTGTTGAAGAAGCAACAGGCGCAACTACCAAACAAGGCGTTTACGCTGGTGGTGATGCGGTTACAGGTGCTGCAACAGTTATTCTCGCTATGGGTGCTGGTAAAACCGCAGCCGAAGCGATTGATGAATACTTATCAAAATAAAAAATAATTTTAAAAGTCCACCCTTTTGGGTGGACTTTTTTTAGTCTTTTGTAATAAATCTAAAATCAATTGTAACGCCGTCAAGCGAAGTAACAAGATTATTAATATCTTTTGCATAGCTAATAGCGTTTGGAATTGCAATAATCGGGTAAATAACCCCGTTTTTTGCTAAGCTTTTTTCAACTTTTAAAAGCTTATTTGCATTAAAATTCTTAACCGAATAATTAATAACGCCGTAATCTTTTAAGGTTAAAAAGCTTTCTGTTGCAAGATTGCCCTTGCCAGAAACAGGAATAACCGCTATCTTAATTTCTTTATTTTTTAAGCCCTCTTTAATATCATATTCACTCGATGGCTCAGAATTGATATAAATATTCAAATCCTTTTGCCAGCCTTGAACAATTAAGTTAGAAATAAGCTTTAACTTTTCATCGGTATCAGGATAAACAAGCTTGACTTCGCTTAATTTTTGAGAGGCTAAGTCATAATCGCCCAAAAGCTTAAGCGCTTTTTTCTTGTCATACTTTGAAAGTGAAACAACGCCTACTGTATCACGATAATTTTTGTTATCAAAGGTGTTGTTAAGCGGAACAATACCTTTCGGCGACAAATAAGAATCAGAAATATTATTTTCAATTGAGTCTTCGTCTATACTAGTAAAAAGTCCTTTTCTTAACCCCGCTGAAAAAGCAGATTTTGGAATATAAAGACAATAATTTGTATTATAATATAGTTTTGTTTTGTTGCCGTAGTTTTTTAATGATTTAATATAAGAACACTCAATCGGTGCAACATCAATATCCTTATTTTCAAAAGATTTATAAATATCTTTATAATCTTTTTTAAGATTTATTGTAACAGATTTTATTTTTGCTTTTTGTTTTCCGGAATAATTTTGATTGTTATAAATCGAAACCGTATTCTCTTTTTGGTCAAAACTTGTAATATAAAAAGCACCGTTTGTAATAATCTTTTTATTGTCAAGTCCGTATTTGCCTATTGTTTCGTTAAAAAATTCTTCATTGCAAGGTGCACAAACAGGTTGTGATAAAAATTCAAGCAAATATTCACTCGGTTTTTCAAGTTGAATTGTTAAGGTGTTTTTATCAGCCTTTACACCAAGGCTTGAAAGACTCATTTTGCCTTTGTTGATTTTTTCGGCATTTTTAATGCAGTATAAAAGCGAAGCAAAAGGCGCATTTGTCGACTTTTTAACTGCCCTTTTAATGCCAAACTCGAAATCTTTGGCTTTAAGCTTAGTTTCGCCGTCAGACCACAACAAATCGTCTTTTACACTAAATTTGTAAGTTAATTTATCATCAGAAACGGTATAACTACTTGCACAACCGAGTACAATTTTACCGTCTTTATCTTTTGTAGTAAGCCCCTCAAAACAGTTTGAAGCTATATTTATTTCAGCATTTGTTTTAGCTAATTGCGGGTCAAAAGAATTAATACCGTCAGTAACTGAATAATAAACTGTTTTATCAGAATAATCCTTTTCGCCACAAGATACCAGTCCTAAGCACATAACAATTAGAAGCAGTATACAAAATAATTTTTTCATTTTACTATCACCGCATAATATTATATCTTATTTTTTTGTAAAACGCAATAAAATTATATAAAAATATAAATTTACTATTTATTTTTATGGAAAAATAAGGTATAATAGTATTAATATAATTTTTTAGAAGGTGAAACACTTTGAGAAAAGAACAAACCGAAACTGATATTTTACTTAAAAATTCTAAAAATATTCATTTAATCGGCATTGGTGGTGCAGGTATGTACCCTATCGCCCAGATTTTATATACAAAAGGCTATAAATTAACTGGCTCTGATAATAACCCATCTGATAAAACCGAGAAAATTGAGAAAATGGGTATTCCGCTTACTTTCGGTCATTTTGCTGAAA
Organism: Oscillospiraceae bacterium; assembly: GCA_902781345.1. Classification (GTDB taxonomy): domain Bacteria; phylum Bacillota; class Clostridia; order Oscillospirales; family Acutalibacteraceae; genus RUG11462. The sequence continues at coordinate 12,535 of CACZIY010000034.1, forward strand.
ATGTTGACGGTGCTGATTTGGTAATTTACTCTGCCGCAATTTCACAAGATAACCCTGAACTTGTTTCGGCAAGAGAAAAAGGTATTCCTACTATGGAACGCTCTTATGCTTTGGGTGCTCTAACTCGCAAATATGATAATGTTATCGGCATTTGCGGAACTCACGGTAAAACTACTGTTACATCTATGGTTACACAAGTTTTAGTCGAGGGCGGTTTTGACCCATCAGCAGTTATCGGCGGAAATTTACCGCTAATTCATTCTTACGGTCTTGCAGGTAATTCCGAGCATTTTGTAGTTGAGTCTTGCGAGTATGTTGATACATTTTTAAAACTTTCGCCTGATATTGCGGTTGTGCTTAATATCGACCGTGACCATATGGAATATTTTAAAACTCTTGATAGATTGAAAGAGTCTTTTGTAAAATTCTGCAACTCGGCTAAAATCACAATTGCAAATGGTGATGATGAAAATACTGTTGACGCATTAAAAAGCGTTACTAACAAAATAATCACATTCGGCTTAAACGATAGCAACGATTATACCGCTAAAAATATCGAGTATAAAGCGAAAACCGCTGGTGAATATGATTTGTATTTTAAGGGCGAGTTTTTATCACACATTGTTGTCAATGCCCCTGGTAAACACAACATTTTAAATTCGCTTGCAGCGGCAGCGGCTTGCCATACAGTAGGTGCAAGCGGTGAGCAAATTGCAGCATTTTTGCCAAACTTTAAGGGTGCAGGCAGAAGATTTGAAATTTTGTATAACAAAAACGGTATTACTATTGCCGATGACTATGCGCATCATCCAAAGGAATTGCAAGTAACGCTTGAAAGTGCAATGGGTATGGGTTACAACAATGTTATAGCAGTTTTTCAACCTTTTACTTATTCAAGAACAAAAATGCTTTTTGATGATTTTGTTGAAGTGCTTAAAATCCCTGATAAATGCTTGTTAACCGAAATTATGGGTTCCCGTGAAACTGATAATTTAGGCGTTTATTCTTGGCAGTTGGCTGAAAAAATTCCTGATTGCGAGTGCTTTGACAGTTTTGACTCTATCGCAAAAAGAGCGGTTGAAATTGCTGGCGAAAATGATTTGATAATCACACTCGGCTGCGGTGATATTTATAAAGCCGCCCATTTAATGATAGATTATTTAGAAAAATAATAATGAAACTTAAAACTCCCTCTCAAATAAGAGAGGGAGTTTTTGATTGTAAATTTATCTTTTTATCCTTTTTGCAAAAACAATTAATGCTGATACCCCAACGGTTGCAAACAAAATTAGAATAGGCATTAGCCATTTAAATATGTATCCGTCAAAATGAAAAGTTTTACATATTATATTGCCTACTAATGGGTGCAATATATAAATCCAAAGAGAATACTTGTTACCAACAATTTCAAGTAAACTATTCTTTCCAAAAGCTTTATTCTTGATACAAAAACAAAAAATCGAAATCACCATTATTACATTTCCAATATACAAGTCGTGCAAAATTCCCGTTTGAATTACCATTCCTTCAATCAAAACAATAATAACGCCTAATATAAATATAGAATACACTGACATTAAAGAAATACTTAATACTGCTTTTTCTTTTTTCTTGGCAAAAAAGCCTAACAGAAAAAACGGAAAACCAAAAAGCCAAGCATTTCTCACGATAGGAGGTGCTGTAAACACAAAATTAATGTTAAATGCAATCGGTAAAAGCTCCGCAATAGTCAAATGAATTATTAATGAAGAACATACATATAAAAAAAGATACTTTGGTTTAATTCGTTTAAAAAAATAGAATAGTATATAACAATAAACAATTGCTAATAGATACCACAAATGTGGTGCTGATATTTGAGGAGAATTAAACAATACAACCTTAATAAAGTTAAAAAAGTTTATTTCTTTATAAATTGCAAAGAATCCACCTTTAATGATATTGTAAACAATATATAATAATGCACTTATTAAAAACAGCTTTGATAATTTAATAATATTTCTTTTAATATGGTTATTATCAATTCTATAAGCAAAGTAACCTGATACCATAAAAAAATATGCAACTGCAAATCTCGAAAGAACGCTTACTTCTCTACCTATTATTGGAAAACCTCCAAAATGAATAAAAACAACCGCTATCGCTGCAATCGCTTTAAATGTATCAAATGAATGTATTCTATTAATATTTTTTTCCACTTTAACCTCCTAAAAATATATTTATATATGCTGTTAGTGTATATTTATATTACCACAGTACATACCAAAAAGCAAGTAAAAATGTTAAAATGATAAAAAATGAGGTGTTTATTGTGAAAAAGGAGTATTCTGACTATTATACTGAAATCGGCTTAAAAATTGCATATTATAGAAAACTTAGAGGATTAACACAAGAACAATTAGCAGAAAAAGTAAACAAAAGTTGGTCTTTTATTGCGCAAATAGAGAGTACTAAGATTAATAAAGGGATTTCTTTTGATACATTTTTTGATATATCATTAGCACTTGATATATCTCCTTATAAATTCTTATTATTCGATTCCGAAGACCTTAATATATAAAATCCATAATCAACTCCCTCTCAAAATAGAGAGGGAGTTTTTTTATTTAAAAACTTAATTTTCTACTTGCAAAAAAACTAAATTTGTGCTATACTGATTTTAGTTAGCATATGCTAACTAAAATTAAAGGAGGGTTTCTTATGAATTTACAATTTGGTGATGTGCAGGAAACTGCCCTTATTCCCCTTGCTATCAAAGCAAGCGAAACAATGAGACCAAACGCTCGAATAAAAGACAATGTTGCAAAAGAAATCATCGAAACACTTAATGTTGATGTCAGCAAATTTGACCCGTTTCTTTCACACGAGGGCGTTATTGCAAGAACAATAATGTATAAAAATGAATTAAAAAGGCTTATTAAAGAATACCCTAACTCTCTTTGCATTAATCTCGGTTGTGGATTTGACGACAAATTTTCACAGGTTGATAACGGAAAAATCACTTGGTTTGATGTTGATTTGCCTGATCAAATCGCAGTCAGAAGAAAGGTTTATGAGGACAGAGACAGATGCAAAATGTTAGAAGGCAGCGCTCTTAACAGTTTATGGACTGAAAACTTGCCGAAATCCGATATGTAGGATATGGATGGGATGGCAATCCTATGCAAAAAATAGAATCGAGTTACATGAAGTGCATAGAAGTTTCGGTAAAACCAAACGAACTGTATTCCTTCGATTTGCAAATAGGAAATAACTGGACTGGAATCGCGTTTGTGGACGCAAACAATAATATAATAAAATCTTA
>CACZIY010000035.1 GCA_902781345.1 Oscillospiraceae bacterium
GAACTTATTGTTTTTATTAAGCGATTTTGAAAGATACAAAGACATTTTGAAAGCTTTATTTTCATCAGTATTGTCATTGTAAGCAGTCTTCATATCATCGGTAACAGGAATTTCAAGGTTTGCAGAATATTGCTCACCTGTAATTCCAAGTGTTAACGATTTATTGTCGTTATACTTTTTCGATGCGCCCTCAGTTGTTTCTTCAGCCGCATAATCTTTTGACGGTGATTCTGCCTGACCTAATAATTCGTTCATTTTTGTACCGGTTATGAAGTCAGCATTCAAACCGCTGTCATAGTTGTACAAATACTTTGTGCTGGATTCACTATCAGCCAAAACACTCATAAGACCGAATGTTCCGACTGTAACTGCAACAGCCAAAACAACGCACATAATCCTTTTTGAAATTTTCATAAACTAAGCCTCCTAAGCATAGATAAAATTCACTGATTTATCGCAAAAATTAAGCAAACGATAATAGCCCTTTTTACATAATAATTATAACAACTTATGCGAATTTTTTCAACTTATATTTTCAAAAACTATCTTTTGCACAAAATATTAAATGATATTTGTACAAAATCAACAACCTTTATGATTATAAAGCGTATTTTCACCCTTGAAAAGTTTCATTTTTTTGTTAAATTTTTATATTTTTTAAGAATTTTGGCACAATAAAATAAAAAAGGACTGATTTTCTATGATAATGACCGTTACAAGAACAGCTATTTTGTATTTTGTTGTGATAATTTGTATGCGAATTATGGGTAAGCGACAAGTCGGCGAATTACAACCAAGCGAATTAGTTATTACAATACTTATTTCCGAGCTTGCTTCAATTCCTATGCAGGATTTAAACCGCCCTGTTTCAAGCGGTGTTATTGCAATTTTGGTGCTTGTATTATTAGAGCTTATTGTTTCGGCTTTAACGCTGAAATCCGACATTTTCAGAAAAATATTTGAGGGTAAATCAGCGGTTATTATTCAAAACGGCGTTATCGACCAAAAAGTGATGAAAAAGCTTCGTGTTACTATTGACGACCTTTTAGAAGGGTTAAGACAAGCGGGCAATTTTTCGATTGAAAAAGTCAACTATGCGGTAATGGAAACAAACGGTAGAATTTCGGTGCAGTTAAAGGAAGATTTTGATACCGCTACAAGACAAGATATGAACATAAAATCTAAAAGCGAGGGCTTGCCAAAGGTGCTGATTTCTGATGGTAAAATTGCAAGCGAAGTTTTTAAAAACGAAGCTAAAAAACAACTTAAAGAAAAAGGGCTAAAGCTTTCGCAAGTGTTTTTAATGACAAAAAACGATTTAGGCGAATATTTTATAGTCAGAAAGGAAAAATAAATGAAAAGGCTTTATTTTGCATTAGGCATTTTTGTAATAATTTTTGCGGTTATTTTTTGTGGAACAATGGAGATTGAAAAGGCTCACAGCGATATGAAGACTTCGTTTTCCTCTTTACAAAAAAGTGTTGAAAAAGGCGAATCAGAAAAGGCTGAAGCGTTAGCCGAAAAGTTAGAAAGCAAATGGGTTGATTATGAGAAAAAGCTTTCACTTTTTGTTAATCACGCTGAGGTTTGCGAAATAGGCGTTGCAGTTTCTACAATAAAACCTTTGATTAAAGCAAAACAGTTTGGCGATGTTTTGGCAGAGATTAAAAAAGCACAAACACTGCTTTGCCATCTTGTAAACATTGAAAACATTAAAAATTAATTATTTAAAGGCGGTTTTCTATTGACTTTTTTTGTAAAAAAAGGTACAATTATAATGTATAACTATGTTTTAAAAAGGATTTTTATGAAGAAAAATTTACTTGATGAAAGACTTTTTGCCTGTGCAGAATTTGTTCGCAATCAAAGCGTTTTAGCCGATATCGGCACCGACCACGCTTATTTGCCCGTTTCTTTAATACTTGATGGTAAGATAGATTTTGCACTCGCTTGCGATATAAACGCAAAACCGCTTGAAAAAGCCAAAGAAACCGCCTTAAAATACGGCGTTGAAAAACAAGTTTCTTTTCGACTTTGCGATGGGTTAAATGATATTAAAGAAGATGAGTTTTCGGATTTGGCTGTTGCGGGTATGGGCGGCGAAATGATTGCAAAAATTCTTGATAACTGCCCTTACATAAAAAACGAAAAATATAATTTGATTTTGCAGCCTATGTCAAAGGCGAATATTTTGCGAAAATATTTATGCGAAAACGGTTTTGAAATTTTGCAGGAAAAAGCGGTAATTTCAAACAGAAAAATCTATTCGGTTATTAACGCAAGATTTTCGGGTGAAGTAAGAGAAAGCGACTTGTTGTTTGAATATTTAGGCGCTTTGCAAAACAAGAGCGATGAAAACGCAATTGCTTATAAAAAGAAAATTAAAAAATCGCTTGTTAAAAAAGCGAAAGGAATATTATCGGCAGATAGTGAAAATGAGCAAGCAAAACTTATTTTGGAAACTGCTGAAAAAATAGAAATTCAGGGAGAAGAAAAATGACAACAGTAGGAGAAATTTATAATTTGATTGATAAAATTGCCCCGTTTGAAAACAGTTTTAAGTTTGATAATGTCGGCATTTTAGTCGGCGACGCTGCCGCAACAGTTAAGCGAATAGGCGTTTGCCTTGATATTACAAAAGAGGTTGTTGAAAAAGCGGTTGAAAATGAGTGTGATTTAATAGTTGCTCATCACCCTGTTATTTTTAATAAACTTTCAAGCATTACCGCTGAAAGCGTGCCTTACAAGCTTATTAAGCACGGTATTTCGGCAATTTGTGCACATACCAATCTTGACAGTGCAACAGGCGGTGTAAATGACCGACTTGCTATTACGCTCGGTGTTGAAAACGCAACTCGTTTGGTTGATGAAAACTATGATGAAGGCATTGAAATGGCGAGAATAGGAACTATTGAGCCAAAAACTCCTTACGGATTTGTTGAGTTTGTAAAAAGCCAACTTCAGTCCCCTGATGTAAGATACATAGAAGGCTCGAGAATTATCAATCGTGTATGCGTTTACGGCGGTGCTGGCAACGACTTTATTTTACAAGCAAAAGCCGCAGGTGCTGACGCTTTTGTAACAAGCGAAATCAAGCACCACCAATGGCTTGAAGCCAAAGACTTAGATATTACAGTAATTGATGCAGGTCATTTTTCAACTGAAAATTTGGTTGTAAAACCGCTTGCATTGTTGCTTAAAGATAAACTTGATTGCGATGTTCGCATTATCTCGCAAAACCCACCTTACAAAGCATTATAAGAAAGGATTTTTAAATTATGGCACTTGACGGCGCTATGCTCGGTATAATTAAAAATGATTTAAACTCTACTGCGCTTGGCGCTCGTATTGAAAAAATCACAATGCCTTATAAAGATTTGATTTGTCTTTTCTTAAATAAGCCGAATTTCAAAAAAACTTTGCTTATTTCAACCAATCCTAATTCAGCAAGAATTCATTTTACAACCGAAAGGTTTGAGAACCCTAAAGTTCCGCCTATGCTTTGTATGTTGCTTCGTAAACGACTTGCAGGTGGCAGGCTAAAAAGCGTTTCACAATATGGTACTGACCGTGTTTTGATTTTGGAATTTGATTGTAAAAACGAACTCGGCGATGATATTGTTATTTCGGTTATTGTTGAAATGTTCGGCAGACTTTCTAATGTGATTTTCGTAGAAGACGGCAGAATTATTGACGCACTTCACAGAATTGACCCATCGGAAAACAAAAGGTTTATTTTGCCGAATGCGGTTTACGAATTTCCTGAAAAACAAGAAAGAATTAATATCTTTGAAACCGATACCAATAAGGTAATTGACACCATAAAATCACAAACCGATAAAACTGCTTTAAACGCGATTTCATCGGTAATTGACGGGCTTTCCCCTATTATTTATCGTGAATTTTGTTTTAAATCGGTTGGCGATTTTGAAAAGCCTGTTACCGATATTAACGCTTATCAGTTTTCAAAACTTTATGATGTTTTGGAAGAATTTAAAAATAGTTATCCTAACAATGTTAAGCCTTGTCTTTTGCGTGATGATAACGGTGTTATAAAAGAGTTTACTTTTATTGAGATTACGCAGTACGGCGAAAAATATTCGGCACAATATTTTAAAAATGTTCACGAGCTGTTGCAAAACTACTTTTCAAAAAGAGATAATGAGGAAAGAATCAGGCAAATTTCCAATTCTATTACAAAAACTGTTAATACACTTATTTCTCGAACAAAAAGAAAAATTGCGTTGAGAGAAAAAGAGTTAGCGGCAACAAAAGAAAAAGAAAAGTATAGAATTTATGGTGAGCTTATCAAAGCAAATTTGCATTTGATTAAGTCGGGCGACAGTTTTTTAGAGTGTCAGAATTACTATGACCCTGAATGTAAAACGGTTAAAATTCCGCTTGATATAAGCCTTTCGCCGATAAAAAATGCACATAAATATTTTAAAGAATATCGCAAACTTTCAACTGCGGCAGGAATGAAAGAAGAACTTATTGCAAAAGCAAAAGCCGACCTTGTTTATTTTGAATCGGTGTTAGATTGTATTAAAAGAACTTCAAGCCCTGCCGATATTGAAGCGGTTAAGCAAGAATTGGTTGATGAGGGCTTTATTCGCTTAAAGAAAAAGTCTTTAAAGCAAAAAGCGCAAAAACCAACCCCTCAAAGATTTATTTCAACCGATGGTTTTGAAATTTTAGTTGGAAAAAACAATTATCAAAACGATTGGCTTACAACAAAATTCGCAAGTAAACAGGATTTTTGGTTTCACACCAAAAATATACCAGGCTCGCACACCGTTGTAATAACTGACGGTAAAGATGTGCCGAATTCAACGCTGACGCAAGCGGCTGTTATTGCAGCCACTCACTCAAAAGCACAAAATTCTCGTCAGGTTGCGGTTGATTATACTAAAATTAAAAATGTTAAAAAGCCGACAGGCGCAAAACCGGGTATGGTTATTTATAAAACCAATCAAACCGCTTATGTTGACCCTGATTTTGAGCTTTGCGAAAGGTTAAAGGAGAAATAAAAATGGCTTTGCCAAAAGACCCTTTTATTTTACTTAGTTTTATAAACACAAAACTTCGTGATGAATTTGATAGCCTTGAAAAGTTTTGCGAAAGCGAAAACGAAAGCAAGGAAAAAATTGAAAACACGCTGAAACAAATAGGTTTTAGCTATGACAGCGATAAAAATACTTTTAATTAGTATCATATTTTCATCATTTTTTTGGTTTATATTGTAAAATAAGGAATTGAAAGATTAAAGGAGAATTTTATGAAAAAGAAATCTTTATCTTTGATTTTATCTTTAATTTTAATAATAAGCTGCTTCTTTTGTACAAGCATTACAGCTTTTGCTAAAAAAGGCTATGTTGCAAGAAGCACCAGCGACCTTGGCGTAAGATTTATTGAAGCGTTTGAGGGCTATTTTGAATATGCTTATTGGGATTATGAACATTATACAATAGGCTATGGTACTTATTGCACAAAAGATGAATACCCTGCAGGTATCAGCGAGCCTTTTGCTCATCAATTGCTTGTTAAAAAGCTCCCTTCTTACGAATCGGGACTTAATTCATTTTTGAAAAGCAATAATATTTATGTTACTCAAAATCAATATGATGCGCTGATTAGCTTTACATATAATTTCGGTGCTTATGTCTGGAATCAAACCCCTACTATTGCAAAGTATTTGAAAAAAGGTATTGAAAAATATACTGCAAAACAAATTGCTGACGCATTTGGTCTTTGGGTAAAAGCAGGCGGACAGGTTTTGCAAGGCTTAATTGACCGCAGAGCCGCCGAAGCAAAGCTTTTTAATACAGATGATTATTCCGCAGCAAAAGAAATTTATGTTGTTTCAGGCTCGGTAACTATCAGAAAATCGCCAAGTTATTCTTCAACCTCTTACGGCTCCTTTAAAAAGGGCGATACCGTAGCGGTTTTACAAAAAAGATATATCGGCACTACCACTTGGGGTAAGGTTAAATATGACGGAAACAATCGTTGGATTTCACTTAATGATGCTAAATATGCAAATTGTCAGGCAACAGGCTCATCTTTAATTGCAACTTGCATTTACAGCGCTGAAAACGCTTCTGGCGGTATTAAGCTTACTTGGAAAAAAGTGCCTGGCGCTACAGGATACAAAGTTTACAAAAAACCTGACGGCGAAAGCGAATTTAAACTTTTAAAAACAATTAAAAAGAATTCGACAGTTTCTTATACCGATACTTCGGTTTCTGTTTCAAAAACATATCATTATTATGTTTCGGCTTACAACGCTGACAAAACCGCTTCAAAAAGTGGTTATGTATCAATCAGCCGAGTTTTAACACCTACATTAAAATCGCTTAGCAAACTTTCAAACGGTTTTAGTATTACTTGGGCTAAGCAGTCGGGTGCTACAGGTTATTATGTTATGAGAAAAGGTGAAGGCGACTCTTACTATACAAGAATTGCTACTACCACTTCAACCTCATATACTAACAAAACTATTGTAGGCGGTGTTAAATACCACTTCGCAATTAAGAGTTATAATTCTTATGGCATAAGCGGTTTATCAAACGATAAAAGCGGTATGATTATGATTGCGCCTGAAATTACTTCAAGCACAAACTCAAAATCAAAAATTACTGTTAAATGGACAGTTTCGAGAGGTGCTACTGCTTACTATGTTTACCGCAAGGTAAACAGCGGCTCACTTAAAAAGGTTGCAACTGTTAAAGGTACTTCTTATGGCGATAAATCGGTAAAGGCTTCTAAAAATTATACCTACGCTGTTATCGCTCATTGCTCAGCCGCAACTTCAACTTATAGTAATCATTTCACAACAAAGCTTTATGCCCCACCGACAATGAAAAGCATTTCAAGTGAGGCAAAAGGAATAAAAATTGCTTGGAATTCAGTAAGCGGTGTTAATAAGTATAAGATTTACAGAAGAATTTCAACCGCAAAATCTTATTCAGAGCTTGCTAACACAACTTCGACTTCATATACTGATACTACTGCGGCTTCGGGTAAAAAGTATTATTACAAAGTCGCTTCATATCACAACGGAAATCGTTTGAGCTATAAGAGTGATTTTAAAAAAGCCACATTTTACGGCTCAACAAGCATTACTTCTGATGTTGCTGTAAAAGACGGATTAAAGCTTACCTGGAAAAAGGTTGACGGTGCTAAATCCTATTCGCTTTACTCTTATGCTTCTAAAAAATATACCTTGATTGTAAAGCAAAGTGAAAATACTTATACCGATACTTCGGTAAAGGTTGACAGTTCAAAGAAGTATGCTTTAAAAGTTAATTACAAAAACGGTTCGAGCAAGTATTCCGATATTTATACCGCATATCGTTTGGCAACACCAAAACTTACTGTTACAAAATCGACAAATGGTTTGCTTCTTTCTTGGGAAAAAGTTAAAAACGCTAAGGGCATTATTATTTACAGAAAAGACCCTGGCGAAGATAAATACAAGCTTTACACTAAACAAGAAAGCTACGACAAAACTACTTTTGATAACACAACGGTTAAAAGCGGAAAAACTTATGGTTACTATATTAAAGTAATCAAAGGTAACTCCACTTCAATGGCTTCAAATAAAGTTAGCAAAAAAAGATAATTAAAAAGGATTGACTTTTTAGTCAATCCTTTTTTTATTCTGATTTTGCGGCTGCTACACAATAGATTTTTGAAACACCCTCTAAGCGTAACATTTTCGCACACTCGTTAAGCGTTGCACCCGAAGTCATAATGTCATCAACTAAAAGCACAGTTTGACATTCAATCGGAATACCGTTCGCCTTATAAATTCCTTTAACATTTTCAAAGCGTTGTTTGAAATTTAATAAGTGTTGCGTTTTTGATTTTTCGACTTGTTTTAAACAGTTATTGTTAAACGGAACACCTTTTATTTTTGCTATTTCCTCTGCTATTAATTCGCTTTGGTTAAAGCCACGCTGTTTTTGCCGTTCTTTAAAAAGCGGCACAGGAATTACCGCATCAATTTTTACATTACTGTACTTTTTATCAAACGCTAAAACTATGTTTTGGGCGAAAAATTTTGCCACTCTTTTATTCTTTAACACTTTCAAAGTTATCAGTGCATTTTTAGCAGAATTTTTGTAAAGAAAAGGTGTTATACTTCTAAAATAGAACTTAGGTCTTTTAGCGCAATCACAATACTCTTTTTTATTAAAACAAACTTCGCATCTTTCACCCAAAGGGTACACAAAATCGCTTTCGCATTTTTCGCAAAAAAGCATTTGCGAAGAAATCGCCTTATGACAAGACGGGCATTTATTCGGAAAGAAAATATGCAAAAGTTTTAGTTTTGTTTGTTCTTTCATCTTAAAAATCTCCATTAAAAGTTATTTGCCCGTTTAAGAATTGGCGAAAAGCGGTGTAACGCAAAGTTTTTTTATCGTTATCAATCATTTCTTTAATATCAGCACCCTTGCCGACAATTATAAGCATTTTTTTGGCTCTTGTTACTGCGGTGTAAAGCAAATTGCGATACTTCAATTGCGGCGGTAAATCACAAACAGGCAAAATAACGCAGTCAAACTCGCTACCTTGACTTTTATGCACGGTAATTGCGTACGCAAGTGTAATATCATCAATTTCTTCGCCTGTAAATATGGCGGTTTTATCATCAAAAATTACGGTAATAGTTGAATTTTGCTTATCAATTTTTTCTAAAACGCCGATATCACCGTTGAAAATTCCGCTGCCGCTTTCACCGTTTTTCTTTGTCCACAAAACATCGTAATTGTTGCGAACTTGCATTACCTTATCGCCCTCACGAAGCACAAAACCCTTTCGCTTAATCTCTTTTTTAACCATTAAGTTTTCAGGGTTGATTATGCTTTGTAAGCGGTTATTGATATTAACTGTACCTGTTTTTCGCATTTTTGAAGGACATAAAACCTGTGTGTTTTCAGGTGTAAAACCAAATTTTTCTCGAAGTCTTTTGCTGTAAAGCGAAGTTATTAATTCATCTGGCTTATTAGAATTTGCTATGTAAAAATCGCTCTCATTTTGCGAAGTTTTTGGCATTTCACCGTTAATTATTCTATGCGCATTTGTTACAATAAAGCTTTTTTGCGCCTGACGGAATATCTTTTCAAGGCGAACTACCGAAACTACGCCTGACTCGATTATGTCGTTTAAAACATTGCCCGCACCAACTGACGGTAACTGGTCAACATCGCCTACTAAAATCAAGCGACAATCGGCACGCATTGCCCTTAAAAGTGCTTCAAAAAGCTTTATATCCATCATTGAAAGCTCATCAACGATTATGCAATCCGCCTCCAGCGGATTTTTTTCATTTCGCTTAAAAATTTGCCTGTCGTTTTCGCCCCATTCAACCTCTAAAAGACGGTGAATAGTTTTAGCTTCTTCTTTGCAAAGCTCGCTCATTCTTTTTGCGGCTCTGCCTGTAGGTGCGGCAAGCGAAATTTTAGAGCCGTTTTCTTTTAAAATTGCAATAATTGCTTTCAGCGTTGTGGTTTTTCCTGTGCCTGGTCCGCCCGTAAGCACTAACATTCCGCTTGAAAGTGCAGTTGTAATAGCCTGTTTTTGCACCTTATCGTAAATTACGCCTGTTTCCCTTTCAACCTGCTCTAAACGAGAAAGAGATACTGGAATTTCGCTTGGCGGTACTGTCGAGCTTAAAAGAATTCTGTTGGCACAGTATTTTTCGGCTGAATAATAATCAGGCAAAAATATAAATTCTTCGCCATTGATATTCGCCTTTACAAGCGAGCCTGAATAAACTTGATTTTCAAGCACGCTTTCGAGCTCATCAAAATCAAACTCTAACATTCTTTGCGCAACTGCTAAAAGCTTATCTTTCGGCAAACAAGTATGACCATTTGAAAGATTATGCTTTAAAATATATTCAATTCCCGCTTCGGCTCTGAATGTGCCGTCAACTCGAGTTTCAAGGTTGTTTGCGATTTCATCGGCTCGAGTAAAAGAAAAGCCCAAATTGCCTTTGCAAAGCATATAAGGATTATCTGCGATTTTTTCAATAGATTTTAAGCCAAATTTTTTATAAATTCGCATAGCCTCATTTGCGGTAATGTTAAAGCTTGAAAGCTTCATCATTACCTCACGAACACCGTAAAGCTTCATATACTCTTCGCCGATTTTTTTGGCTTTTTCTTTTGAAATGCCTTTGATTTCGGCTAATTTCTCGCAATCATTTTCGATTATATTTAAGGTTTCATCACCAAAGCGTGAAACAATCATTTGTGCAGTAGCAGGACCTACTCCCTTAATTGCACCCGAAGAAAGATATTTTAAAACAGCGGCAGAAGTTGACGGCATTCTTCTTATCGCTTCAACCGCCTTAAACTGCTGGCCGTATTGCGGATGAATAATATAACTACCCATCAGCTCCAATTGTTCACCGACATTAATATAAGGGAAAATGCCAACAACGGTAACAGGCTCGCCGTTTACATCAACGACAAAAACGCTGTAACCGTTATCTTCATTAATATATGTAATGTCTTCAACAATTCCCGTTATTTTTTCAAGCTCTTCACTCATTTAGTTAAGTATTCACCGACTTCTTCAATTTTTATTAAGGGTATATTATAATCTTTTAACAAAAGCATTACTGCTTCTTTATCTTCTTTTTCAATTCCGTTGTCAACAGCAACTATGCATTTGAATTTTAAGTCGCTTTGTCTTATTCTTTCAATAACTGCCCTTGCGTTTATCTCGTTATCGCTAAGCAGTATTACCGAGCAAACATTTTTGCAAGTATTTGTTTTTAAAAAGCAATAAAACGCTGACTTTATTATGCAAGCTGTTCCAAGCAAAACAATTAGCGAAAAAACTATGTAAGAAAATGTACTCAAAAAATCACCTTCCAAAGCGTTTTTAATACATTTTATGAAAAACCTACATAATTTGCTACATTGCTATTTTATCATAAATTTTATTTCTTTGCAATAAAAAAGGAGTATCAATTTTGATACTCCTAAAATTTATTTTTTAACATAATCACTTGGATTTACAGGCGCACCACCGTTTGGATGAACTTCAAAATGCAAGTGGTTTGCAGTTGAACGACCTGTGCAACCAACAAGTGCTATTACTGTACCTGCTTTAACCTTATCGCCAACCTTTGCAATAAGCTTTGAGCAGTGAGCGTAACGAGTAAGTGTTCCGTCTGTTTGCATAATATCAACGCAATTACCGTATGAAGAAAAAACAGAAGAACGAACAACTTTACCGTCAGCCGCTGCTACAATTGCAGTACCTCTATTAGCGATGATATCGATACCTTTATGAAGTCTGCCGCTTCTGTAACCGAAGCCGCTGCTGATATAGCAAGAAGCGCCTTTTTCAAGCGGCCATACATAAATACCACCGTTTTTATCAGAATTAGGTGCTTTTTTTGTACCAACTTTTACTACTTTTGTAATAGTTTGCTTTTTGGTTTTTGATTTTACGGTAACTTTTTGAGTCTTTTTACCGTCAATATAATAAGTAATTGTTTTCTTAACCTTTAAACCGTTTTGACCTTCTTTTTCGACAGAAGTTAAACCTTTATAAAGTGTGTTGTCTTTTTGCTTAATTGTTTTAAACTTAATAACCTTTTTTTCGTTTTTAACAAAGCCAAGCTTAACCTTTACACTTTTGTTAACCTTTTTAATAATGTTTTTGATTTCAAAATCAATATCGGATTTTAAACCTAAAACCTTTTTAATTTCAACACTTTTATCAAATTCTGCAATATCTGCTTTTGAGCTTTTCAAAGCAGAAGATTTTACATTTTCCAAAGCGTTCATTAAAACAGTTTTGTTATAATTCATTACAATACATTTATTATTTGCATAAATGCCGTAAGCTGATAAAATGTTTTCACTTTGAATAATGTTATTTGAAATATCGTTAGCGTTATCAAGCGAAGCGTTTACAACAAGAGTTCTTGAATATTGCGGCTTGATTACAACATCAGCCTTTTTATTCTTTACAATGCTTTTTGCTTGATTTAAAACTTCTTTACCTGAAACGAAACCGATTGTTTCGTTGTTTAATTTAACTTCGTATGCAAGTGTTACAGTGCTGAACGGTGTAATAGGTAAAACCAATACAGCCGCAATTGCAACAACTGTCAATGCTAAAATCCTTTTTCTTAATTTGCTGTTGAATTTATTTTTCAGATTGGCAGTCGCTGATTTAATTTTATTAAAACTAATCATAAAATACCTTTCTTACAATTCGTCAGAATTTGTTACATTTTTGTAACCAACGCAAAAAATTATAACCTAAAAGTTACAAAAATGCAACCTAAAAAAAGGAATTTTGGTTGTTTTAATAAGAATTTTCAACTTTTCAACATAGTTTTTAACATTTTTACACAAAAATGTGTTTAATAATGCATATCGTTCTCGGTTAAAGGTGTTAAAATTTGTAACATTTTTTCTGCTTCAGCCTTTGCTAATGCTAAATTATGATCACGGTAATTACCACATTCTACCGCTGTAGAACCTGGAATTTCGCCTTCAAACTGGGCGATAAACTTAAAAGCGTCTTTAATAATTTGCAAAACAATTTTGTTGCTTAAATTTCTTGTTAAAAAATAACAGCCTGTTCTGCAACCCATTGGGCCGAAATAAATAACTGAATCTTTGTACTCACAATTTCTCGCATAAGTTGCAAACAAATGCTCGAGTGTGTGAATTGCGCCGTTATCTAAAACCTCCTCGACATTCGGCTTTTTCATTCTTATATCATAAGTTGTAATGTCGCCGTCAATTCGAGAAACATAAACACCCTTTTCAAGTTTTGTGTGGTCAACGCAAAATGATGCTATTCTTTCCATTGTTGTTATCTCCTTACATATATAATATAGATTTTTGTTTAATATCCTCGCTTTTTTATTTAAACACATATCTTTTAAAAAATCAATAAAATTTCGCAAAAACAGTTGAAAAATCGACTAAAAAAGAGTAAAATAGATTTTAGACTAATTTTAAGGAGAGAAAAATTATGGATAAATTTATTATTGAAACTTCTGCAAGACATGTTCATGTCTGTAAAGAAACTTTAGAAATTCTTTTCGGTAAAGGTCATACTTTGACAAACAAAAAAGATTTATCACAACCAGGTCAATTTGCTTGTGAAGAAAAAGTAAGAGTAATCGGACCTAAGCGTGAGCTTACTGCAACAATTTTAGGACCTGAAAGAAACGCTGACCAAGTTGAGCTTTCTGCTACTGATGCTCGTTCAATCGGCGTTGAGGGCGTTATTCGTGAATCAGGCGATGTTGCTGGCACTCCTGGCTGCAAATTAGTAGGCCCTGCAGGCGAAGTTGAAATTAAAGAGGGCGTTATTGTTGCTAAAAGACATATTCACATGACACCTGCTGATGCTGAAAAATTCGGTGTTAAAGATAAACAAATCGTTAGCGTAAAGGCAGAATCAGCACAAAGAGGTTGCGTTTTTGAAGATGTTGTAGTAAGAGTAAACGAAAGCTATGCACTTGCTATGCACATTGATACTGATGAAAGCAACGCTGCTTTTGGTGTTAAAGAAGGTTACATTGTAGAATAATGCCTAATAACGAATTTTTAATAAAAACACCGCTTTGGTTTGATGAGTTTTACGAAAGTTTGACTTTAAGAGAAGTTTATTCTTTAAAAACAAGCGAAATTATAAATCGTTCGGGTAAATCAAGAGAGCATTTAAGCCGTTTGTTCAAAGCCGCAACAGGCCAGACAATCGGAAACTACTTAAATGAACTTAGAATTGAACACGCTGCCGCAATGCTTACAACTACTTATCTTGATATAATTAACATTGCACTTGAAAGCGGGTTTGAAAATCTTTCAACCTTTTATCATCTTTTTAAAAAGAAGAAAGGTATTTCCCCGAATCAATACCGAAAACGATATTCTTTTATTTATTAAAAATTATTTCCCCTGTCGGTTTTGCCGACAGGGGTTGTTTTTTTCATATCAAAATTTGATGGAAATATGAGGTTTTTAACAAATTTTGAATTTTTTTGAAAAAGGGGTTGACATTTTTAAATAAACAACTATAATAAAACGGAAATGAAGTTTAAAGAGTTGTTTTTTATGAAAAATGAAGTACTAATGTTGATTGTTATTTTAAACTTTTGCAGCATTTCTACAATGGTGTTTTTTAACCGATACCAAAAACAAAAACTCTCAAGCTTTTACAAAGTAAATTATAAAACTAAATATTATGTATTAGAGCCTATCCGTAAGGTTTTTCGTTTGTAATCTAAAAATTTAAGGACGAAAAAAATTTTATCGGAGGGCTTTTTATGTTTAATTTAAAATTTATATGGGCAAAACTAAAGGGCAAGCGAAATCTTTTTATTATAGGTCTTATTTTAACAGTTGTTACCTCGTTTATCGGTCTTGTAAACCCTACCCTTTCAAAATATCTTGTTGATGATATTATTAAAAAACAAAACCACTCACTTCTTATTCCTATGGTGCTTTTAATGCTTGGTGTTGCCATTTTCAAAAACCTTTTGCACCTTTCAAAAGTGTATTTTATGGAAAAAGCAAGTCAACATATGCTTTACAATATAAGAATGACCATTTTCACAAACATTCAATATCAGGAAATGAACTATTTCAACCACATAACAACAGGCGATATCATTACCCGTTTAAACGGAGATTTGGAATTTATCCGTCACTTTGTTGCATATACAAGTTATTCCTATGTAGAAATGCTGTTTGTATTTTGCGGCGGTTTAAGCATTATGTTTACAACAAATGTGAAAATGACACTTGCTTTTCTAAGCGTAATGCCGTTTTTGGTTTTAGTTTCTTATTTTTACAGCAGATATATTCGCCCGTTTTTTAAAAAGAACAGAGAGAATTTAGCACAACTTAACACTTGTGCCCAAGAAAACATTGAGGGCAACAGAGTTGTAAAGGCTTTTTCAAGAGAACAATATGAAACCGAAAAATTTTCTAAATACAGCAAAGAGTATATGGACTCACAGTTAAAAGCGGCTTATGCTTTTCAAAAGGTTTTACCTTTGATTTCATTGATTGCTAATCTTTTAACCCCGATTACAATTTTTGTAGGTGGCTATTTTGTAATTAAAGGCGAACTTTCACTTGGTGAACTTACAATGTTTTCTTCGCTTTCCTGGACGCTGACTGTACCTATGCAAAATGCAAGTAACTTGCTTAATGATTACCAGCGTTTTGCGGCTTCTGTTGAAAAGGTTATCGAGATTAACTACGACCAACCTATGATTAAAGACCGTGATGACTCTATTAAAGTAAACGACAATTTAAAAGGTAAAATTGAGTTTAAAGATGTTTGTTACTCTGCGGAAAACAAACAGATTTTAAGCAATGTTTCATTTATTGTTGAGCCTGGCACTACAATAGGTATTATGGGACCGACAGGCTCGGGTAAAACAACTATTGCCAATCTTTTATCCCGTTTTTATGATATTGACAGCGGTCATATTTTGATTGATGGTATTGATATAAATAAGTTAAAACTTGAAGATATTCACCGTTCAATTATAACTGCTACGCAAGATGTATTTTTGTTTTCCGATACAATCGAAAACAACATTGCATTTTCCGACTCAAATATGAGCAGAAAATCTGTTATTCACGCAGCTCGGCTTGCAGCTGCTGACCAATTTATTAAAGATACGCCTGATGGCTATGATACAATAATCGGTGAGAGAGGTGTCGGACTTTCTGGCGGTCAACGCCAGCGACTTGCTTTTGCTCGTGCAATTGCGGCACACCCTGCGGTGCTTATTCTTGATGATACCACATCAGCGGTTGA
>CACZIY010000036.1:0-10112 GCA_902781345.1 Oscillospiraceae bacterium
AAACAAGTTGGTAACGATAGCGGTGAGGGTCCACCTGTTCCCATTCCGAACACAGTAGTTAAGCTCACTTGCGCCGAAAATACTTGTCTGGCGACGGACCGGAAAGATAGGCAATTGCCAACACACATATTCCTCTATAGCTCAGTTGGTAGAGCATGCGGCTGTTAACCGCAGGGTCGTTGGTTCGAGTCCAACTGGGGGAGCCAAAACAAAAAGCACACCAATCGGTGTGCTTTTTGTTTTTTTATTTGAATTTAATCAAACAACCTTGTGTTTCGGCAGCCACATTTTGCGGCTGAAAACCTAAGCCGAGCCCGACCGCCGCCGGCGGCGGAAAAAGGGAGGGCGCAGTGCTAACAAAAGAAAAGGAGTTGTGCGAGGTATTTTAAAAGCCGAAGCAAAACGACTATTTCTTTTAGTTGGGGTCGTTGGACCACTTCCTTATGCTTATCACCGTTTTCAACTGTCGATTTGTCGCTTATTTGTCGCTTGAATCTGCAAGCTGATACCAAAAGAAACCAGAAGAAAGTCACGGATTCCCTATTGAGAAACGGGCGGGGTTGTGGTATAATAAAACAAAAATAATGCTATGTTGAGGAGAGGCAAACAGTGGATTTGCAAAAAATTGGTTTTCTAAAAGACATTTATCTTTGATTGAAAACAAAGATGTTAGTGAATGTCACAGACCATGCAAACATGATTCCTACA
Organism: Oscillospiraceae bacterium; assembly: GCA_902781345.1. Taxonomy (GTDB): domain Bacteria; phylum Bacillota; class Clostridia; order Oscillospirales; family Acutalibacteraceae; genus RUG11462. The sequence goes on from CACZIY010000036.1 coordinate 709, forward strand.
ATATTATGTATGAGGCATTTAATAATGATCTCTTACATAAAAATTTTATATAGAGGTGAATTGCTTTGAAAGCATGTTTTTACTATCAAAATTCTAATGCTCCAAAACCAAATAAGCCTAATCATATTGGAGTAACCGCCATATTATTAAATAATAATAATCAATTATTACTTGAAAATCGAAGTGATTCTAATAGATGGGCTTTAATCGGAGGCGGTCTTAAAATAGATGAAACACTTGAACAATGCTTAAAAAGAGAAGTGTACGAAGAGACAGGTTTGAGAATTACCAACTATACTTTTATAGATATATGTGATGATCCAACAAGAATAGTCCAATATCCTGATGGAAATGTTTTGCGCATCATTTCTGTAGTATATAAAAGCCATATTGACTTTGATTATAAACTTAGAATTAGTACTGAATCTAATGAATTAAAATTTTTTGATATTGATATGCTTAATGATATTGATATTGTTGAGACACATAGACATATTATTAATAGTTATTTTAATAGTAGTTATGATCATAAAAAATAATTTGTATAAAAATTTATGAATCATTCGTATGTGAGGTTAAATTGAATGAAGAAATCAAGTAACAAAAGTAAATTCTGTTTTAAACAGTTCATTTTCATAAGATAAAGTCAGAGTACCATTGTATTTATCAACAATTTTCTGAAGTGAATAAATCCCAAACCCATGGTTAGCTTTGTCTTGCTTAGTAGTTTGAATTGTGTTGTTATGTATTTTTATGTTTTCTGCAACAGGATTACTAATTGTTAAAAACATAAAACCGCTGTTGCAAATCGCTTTGGTGGTAAATATGCTAAAAAAGTGCTCATAACTGCTGCCTTAGATAAAACAAAATCTTCAAACTATTTTAGGCAAAGGGCAAAGGATATGGGAATACGTTTGGTGGAAGGTCATGGGAAAAAAAGATTTGCGGATTTAGATGATAGAGAAATAAATAGAATTATTCGTTCTTTGTGGTCAAATTAAATAGTTTTAATTTCTAAGCAAGAGCTCTTACTAGCATCTCCCCTTCACCCCATTGACTGTTTTGGGGTTTTATGGTATGATTATTAAAAACTAAAAGAGGGCTGATTTTATGAATAATTTTACTTTTTATTCGCCGACTTATTTTGTTTTTGGTCGTGATGAAGAAAACAATGCAGGCCATTACATAAAACGCTTTGGTGGAACAAAGGCTTTAATTCACTATGGCTCGGGTTCGGTTGTTCGCTCGGGACTTTTGCAAAGAGTGAAAGATTCTTTGCAAAAAGAGAATATCGAGTTTGTTGAACTCGGCGGTGTTAAGCCAAATCCGAGAAGCTCGCTCGTTTACGAGGGTATAGAATTATGCCGAAAAGAAAATGTTGATTTTGTTTTGGCAGTCGGTGGCGGAAGCACCATTGATTCGGCAAAAGCGATTGCCGCAGGTGTGCTTTATGACGGCGATTTTTGGGATTTTTATCAAGGAAAACCTATTACAAAAGCGTTGCCTATCGGCACAGTTCTTACAATTTCGGCAGCAGGCAGCGAGGGCTCTGGCGACTCGGTTATTACCAAAGAAGAGGGTATGTATAAAAGGGGCGCATCGGGTGAGGCAATTCGTCCGACTTTTTCAATTCTTAACCCCGCTTTGACTGAAACTTTGCCTGCATATCAAACCGCTTGCGGTGTAACCGATATTATGGCGCACCTTTTTGAAAGATATTTTACTAACACAAAAGATGTTGAAGTAACCGACCGCTTGATTGAGGGACTTCTTATCACTATGATTAAAGAGGCGAAAAAGGCTATTGCAAATCCTGATGACTATGAGGCCCGAGCAAATATTATGTGGGCTGGTATGATGGCGCACAACAACTCTTGCGGTGTCGGCAGAGAGCAAGATTGGGCAAGCCACAACATTGAGCATGAGCTTTCGGCAACTTATGATTGCGCTCACGGCGCAGGTCTTGCGGTGGTGTTCCCTGCTTGGATGAAATACACTTTAAATCACGATGTTATGCGCTTTGCGCAGGTGGCAACTCGTGTTTGGGGTTGCAATATGGATTTTAGTAATCCTGAAAAAACCGCTTTAGAGGGAATAAACGCTTTTGAGAAATTTTTGAAATCAATCGGTATGCCAACTTCATTTTCAGAGCTCGGTGCAAAGGCGGAGGATATTGAAAAAATGGCTCATACCGCTTGCTATGGTGATGGCAGAACAGGCACGCTCGGCGCGTTTGTAAACTTAAATGAAAAAGATGTTATTGAAATTTATAAATTGATGATATAAATTAAAAAATCCGCAGTGAAAATTGCGGATTTTCCTTTTTTTGTTGCATTTTAAAATTGCTTGTGTTATAATGCAAGCAGAATTAACACTTTGAGGTGAGAAATATGAGTTATTGTACAAAAATTTATCTACCGAACGGCGATAGGGTTGACCTTTTTAGCCCGTCAATGTTCCGTGTCAGAATGCCAAAACTTGACACAAAGGAAATCCCTGATATTTACGATATTCCTTTTGCAGTCGGCAAAACTGATGATTGGGAAGAAGTTGAATATGAAATAGTTGAAAAAACTGAATTTTACTATTTAATTAAGACTTCCGAAATCAAAATTTATGTTCACATTAAATGGGAAAACGACCTTAAATCTAACAAATTTATGGTTAAAACCTTAGATGATGTGCCACTTTATCCGTCTGGCGAAAATGTTTACGGTATGTTTTCTAATAAATGTATTGCCTTTGACAGCGCAACATTTTTCGGCGAGAGAACTTTGTGCGACCGTGACAGCAAGTGGTTTTATAATAAGCAGACAGGTCTTTATGATATTTTTCTTGAAAATGGCGAGATTTACGACCTTTACTTTATCTACGCAAAAACCTATAAAGACGGCTACAAAAAATTCAAAACCCTTGTCGGTGCAGAGCCAATGCTTACTAAAAAGGGTTACGGCTTTTTCCAAACACAGTTTTTGGGCGAAAAAGGTACTCAGGAAACGGTTTTGCGTACTGTTGAGGAATTCAGAAAAAGAGATATTCCGCTTGATACTTTCATTATCGACCTTGACTGGGGCGATGGCGTAGTAGACGGTAAAGCTGCTAAATGGGGCGACGGAATTGATTGGGATATTAACTTCCAATCCCCTCTTACTGTCAAGGAAATGCTTCAAAAAATGAAGGACCAAAATGTTGAAACAATGATAATTCATCATAGTATTCCTGCTTACGAACACCGTCGAAATGAGGGTTGGGTTCAAAGAGAATATGACCCTGATATTTGGTGGGAAAAGATGAAAAATAACGCTGAAATGGGCGTTATCGGCACTTGGCAGGATACTCGAAAAACTGATATTACCGATTCTCGAATTTATAACGGCTTGCAAAAAATTATGGGCAATAAGCGTTGCACATTTATGGGCAACTATGAGCTTTGGCAAGACTGTTTCTGGACAAAAGATACTCATCACATAGCAAATCAACAGCGTGTTGGCGGTCGTCGTACCCCATTCAGATGGACAGGCGACTGCGAGGCGAAAACTTGGCACGAATTGAAATTCCAAATTAAAGCAATTACTAACACCCAAGGCGCTTTAAAGGGCATTTCTTATCTTACAAATGACGCTTGTGTCGGAAGCGACGATATACAGACCGCATTAAGGGCTATGTACAATGTCATGATAAACGGCGAAACAGACAACATATACGCCGAGGACTACCAAGCATACAAGGAAGGATACGCTCACGAATATGATACTCTCGATATGCAGAAAATAAAGCAAATGAAAGAACGAATCACATTTAAACCGACAGGCAGCTATAAAAAATTCATTGATAACAATTATGACAAGCTCCAAAAGCGTGTAGAGCAGATCAAATCGGACGGTAATACCAATGGCGATTTCTATCCCGGCGATTTATTCAAGATACACGGCAAGCTGTATTCGCTGATAAAGCGCTGTATAATACAAATGATGATAATGATGTGTTTTTCGGTACTTTATCTTATGGATTTTGAACGCATAAACCACACCGAGGACTTAGTATTTTCAAGCCGTATCGGGCGTGTTATCATGCGAAAAAAACGTATTGCCGGCTTGATCGGCGGACTGCTTTTTTGTGTGTTTATACTTGTTTTCAGCCTTGGAGCATTTTTGGTATTCGTTCCGATGAAAGGACTTTGGGAAACGCCTGTCAGCTCGGTAATGGTCATGGAATCGAGTGGTATATGGGAGTATCCGTTTATAACTTTCATTCGACTGAACATAGGACAAGAATTGATGCTGACTCTGTTGACAGCGATTCTGCTGACGGGGCTTTGCGGAATGATTGCAGGAGCGTTACAGCTTTTTGTAAATAACAGCTACATTACAATGATAAGCATAGGCGCAGGTTCAATTGGACTTTTAGCTATACCGTATGCAATTAAAAGTACGGGTTGGCTGAAAACGGTTGTCTGTTTAAGTCCGACAGGTCTTTTATTTTACTGCGGACGCTGGTTCATCGAAAATGATATAATGGTTTCATTTGCGTGGAGTGAATATCTGACACTCGGAATATGGTTTTTTATTACAGCGATAGTTATGATATTGGGGAATCATCATTTGAAAACAAAGGATTTTTAAGGAGGAAATATTATTGAAAATACTTGTTGATTTCATCGCCTTGATAATGCTGTATGTATTGTGTCTTTTCAAAAAATGGCAATCTAAAGGGAAATATGCCCTGTTGGTAAATACAACAATGTATGTTTATCTTTCCTGTGTATTACTTGTTACACTGATGCCAATAATTACATCGCTGCCTTTTATTTTCAATCACCCATATAATATGTACCTTGTACCATTCGATGATTATTTGAATGGACGTGGAGATACAGTAAGACAAATTGTTCTTAATGTAATCATGACAGTGCCGTTTGGTTTTCTTTTCCCGCTTACACAAAAAGAGAAGAACAGAACATTTCAGCGAACGCTACTATTCACATTTCTGCTAAGTCTAAGCATAGAATTGATACAACCTCTTATTGATGGCGGTCGTTCATGTGATATTACAGACCTTATTACAAATAGCGTTGGAGGAATTATCGGATTTATTATTTACGTTATATTCAAACCAGTAACTTCATTTGTTTTTAAAAGAATAAATGAATGATCTAATATAATTCGGATATATACGATTAGAAAACAAGATAATCAATAATACGTCAGGGAGAAATTGATATAATCCCCTTAAAGCAGACACACGAAAAAACAAGGGGGTGAATTTATGAATTACGAAGATTCTTCTACTTTTTCAACCGCTTCTGGTCAAAACTTGCAATATGTTGTTTTGCAAGTAACTCTCAAAGAAAAATTTTTCGGAACTGGCTCTGGAAACTTAACTGAACTTGAGAAGTGTATTAATGACCAAGCAAGTAAAGGCTATCGTTTGCACACAATTACAACTTCAAATGGCGGTAGCAAAGGTCTTATGGGTGGCGATAGAATTCAAGCAACACTTGTTTTTGAAAAAATCGTTTAATCAATTGTGTGAATTAGCTAAAAAACCTACAAACAAAGTTTGTAGGTTTTTTGTGACAAAATTTCAGAAAATTCGATTAAATTTGTTGACATTTTACAAAAAATGTGATACAATCAAAAATGCCTTTTGGCAGTATTTCGGCAATGCGAAAAGGTTTATTTTTCAGTAAAATAAACAATTGAATTTTGGTTTTTAAGAGAATTATTGATTTGGAGGTAATCAATGATTTTTTAACCATTGAGCATTTCGCATTGAAAAGCATTAGCGTAATAACAGCTTTTGCAAAAAAGTATTAAACAGGCGGGGTGCTTATATGAAAGAGAAAGAGTTTACAAACAAATACGCAGAACAAATAGTAGGAGAAAACAAGCATAAGTATAAAATTTTTGTGCTTATTAATGTAATTTCATTATTAATCTATGTAATAGGCTTTTGGCTTTTGATTTTTAAACCATTTGGCATTTCGCCTTGGTTTTCGATATTTATTCTTACATTGAATTTCTTCTTTTTCACAATTACAAATGCTGTGAAAACTGTTGTGTTAACAAAAAAACAAACTATAAAGGCTTGAGGGTTCCCTTAAGTCTTTTTTCGTTTACAAAGAAAAAGCCTTATGCTTAAAAATAGTAAAACTACTATTAATGTTTTCGCTGCAAACGGATTAGCTAAAAAAATAATTGTTAATGTTCAGTAAAAAAGCAGACACATTTTTGTGTCTGCTTTTTATTTTTTCTTTACAAACTTTCACGGGTACTGTGAATAAGTTTTCTGATATCATATATTTTTTCTGTAGACGAGTTGCGATATCCAACTGAATATTCTATTTGAATATCTACCATATTTTTATTATAATCATTTACTCTCTTTTCAAGCATTTCTAAATAAAGCTTTGCTTTATCTTCCGAGCAATGCTCAAACAAGCCCATAAACCAACCGCCTTGGTTCCAGCTGATAAAACCGTAGTTAGAGGAAATTGATTTAAGCATTTCACCGAAATCTCTTAAAACGGTATCGCCTGCGCTTCGTCCCATAGTTTCGTTGATTTTAGCCAGATTATTCAGTTTTATCATCATACAAGTAAACTGATCGCTAAGATCTTTTGAACTTAAAGAATTTATCTGTACATCGCACATCTGTCTGTTTGGAAGTTTGGTTACCTTATCGGTGTAAAGAACATATTGAATAAAGTCGTTAATTCTACCGATAACAATTGCGCCAACACAACCGAAGAACAAGAAGAATACAACCGCTAAAGCAATGTAAAGTTTAATATTTACCATTTGCTCTGTTACAACAGAATTAAGAATGTTCAAGTAGCTTGCACCGAGATACTCGTTGAGCTCATTTGCTGTTGCCTTAACAATAGCATATTGGTCATTAAGCAATGCGATAAGTTCTTCAATATCGTTTTCAACATCACCGCTTAAATTCTGATTTTTCTTATTGTTGGTAAACTCTTTCAATATGTATTGGGCATGTTCTTTATCAATCTTATTTTCTTCAATAGTTTGATTTATGCTAACATATTCTTGAAGCAAATCGTCATAGGTTGTTGTAACATCTAAATCTCTGTCTGTGTCGTCAACATCGTTAATTATTGAATTTTCTGAGCTTTCATCGGAAGAATCACGCTGTTTTAAATCGCCGCCGTTCTTTTTGCTGTAATTCTTGATAATCTTTTTTAATCTTTTTGCTCTGTTCTGATTGTTTTTTATATCAATATCAATACCTTTAACAGCGCTGCTTTGCTTTTTCAAAAGTAAACTATTGTTTTTTGTATATTTGTGTTGAATAATATTTTCAAAAAGACTAGGCGCCTTGTTATTGAGAATATAATTGTAAATATTCTCAAGGTCGGTAAATGAATAGCCGGTTGCCGACGCTCTGAAATCAGGATAGTTTGACTTTTTCTGCAAAAGGTAATTATCAATATCTTTTAGAGTTTGCTGAATAATTTCAGCGCTTTCGATATAGTCATAATCGTTAGAACTGATATTTGAAGCATTATTAGGCAAAATTAACTGGTCAACATATTTTTCACTGTAAAATGAATAATAGTTTTTAACAACTGCATCAAGCATATTACCTGCAAAATTACGCGACCTTTCCGAACCGACTTCATAAGAAATAACATAATCGGTCGGGAAATAATTGTATTCCTCGCCTTTGGTTAAAGCGGCTTCTTTCTTCTGCTCTTCCTCTTCGGTAATTATTGGAGTTACTTTAATCTTAGAACGAATTTCATCAACCGAGCAATTGAGTCCCAAGTCTTCTATTGCACCTCTTATAACGGTTGTTGAATAGATTTCGGAAACATCTAATTTTGTACCGTTAGGAGTAAGGCCGTCATTTATTGCCGAGTTTGCATAGCGAATAACGGTTTTAGCAGTATAAACCTGATTTGAATCGGCATAATAATAAACACCCATTGAGCCTAAAAGCGCAACAATTAAAATGAGAATTTTTCCTTTTGAAAGGTATCTTAACAACTGAAATTCTTTCATTGTTTTTTCTCACCTCCGATACGCAAAGAAAGCTTTAACCAAATCGCAGCAAATATCAACATCAATAACAAATATTATTTCGAGATGTAGTCTTTGTGCCAGCGAAGCGTTGTAGTCCTTAAATGTTAGATAATCTTTTGTTTTATATTTTATATAAGCTTTGTCGACTAATTCAATTTGCTTTGATAGGTCGGAAAACTTACCTCTGATATCGCTAATCATATTTGTTGCTGTTTTAATATCGGCAACTCTGTTTTTTGATTTTTTAATCTTTTTAATAAGGTCTTTATTGACGCTTATTTCTTTTTCGGTTTCCTGTGCAGATAAAAGGTAGTCATTTGCCTGTTTTGCCATATAGTCCATACCTGTTTTTGTTCTCGACATATAATAAGCGTTCTTATTTTTGTCAACAGACGGTATCATAATGACATTTACCATTGCTTTATCATACATTTCAATTCCTTTGTTATATACCGAATACGCAGCCATATTTTTTGAAAAATCTATATTTTTCATACGGTTATAATAAGAAAGTGAATTGATATAGCTTATTCTATCGTGAGTACAACCCGTTTCTTCTACAAAGGAGCGGTATTTTTTAATATCATAGTTACGAATATCTTCAACCTTTTGTGAAAGTGATTTAAAGGTTTCATCACTTTCTTCATCGGTAAAGGATTTACTTTGTTTAGCTCTTGTATTAAGATATTTTTCAATCTGCTGTGCCTTTAAATCCAAAAGGTCGGCTATAACCATAAACTCGTCATCTTTAAATCTTTCAATATCAAATCCGAGAATAGAACGGTTTTCGGTATAATTTGAATACAAATTATCTTTATATGCTTTGCACAAAAAGGTTAAAAGGGTATTCACATCAACATCTTTTATAGAATCAGGCTTTTTCATCGTGATTTTATATGTTGTAGATATGAAAAGACTGTCCTCTGAAAATGCTCTTGTGTTAGTCGGCGATACCGAAATACAAGAAATAACATCGTTAATATCAACATCATCAGGATTTATACCGCAGTAAGTAAGCATGTTTTTTACAACTTCCGGACTTTCAATATCATAAACATTAAAACGAGTTGAGTTAGGATTTAATCCGTAAGCGCTTTCTTCATAGTTAAGGCTCATTTCAGTATAAGCGGTTCTATTGCTGTCAATATAAAACCAACAACCTGAAGCAACAGTTACAACTGCCAGCAAAATGCAAATCGGCAGCTTGAGCTTTAACAAGGCAATAAGCGATTGTCTGAATGCTGAACGGTCAGAATAATCTGTCTTAATTCCGTCAAGCACTTTTTTAATGAATTTTTTATTCTTCATTTACCTTCCTCCTTTCGAGCTTTTTGCATATTAATACCAACAAATATCAAC
>CACZIY010000036.1:10162-25898 GCA_902781345.1 Oscillospiraceae bacterium
ACAACACCTTCGGTGAATTTAGGCAAAAAGCCTTCACCGTTGCTATATAATCCGCCAATATATGGAAGTCGGATATGTCCGCCGTGTGCATGACCTGTAAAGGCAATATCTATTCCCTTGTCTAAAAGCTTTTCGTTAAAAAGCTCAGGGTAGTGAGTTAAACAAATTCGACAGTTGCTTGTCGGCTTGAGCGAGTTAATAAACTTCTTAGCGTTATTTGTTTTAACATCAAACTGTTTCACATTATCTGAAATTGCAATAAGCTGAATTACAGAGTTTTTAACTGTAACATCTTTCGCCTCATTGCTTAATAAATCTACATTATGCTCTTCAAGCTTTTTAGTAAAATCTTTATCCGTAAAAAGATACCTGTCAAGCTCGTGGTTTCCGTAGCAAGCATAAATAGGAGCAATTTCTGAAAGCTTGTCCGACAAATCGAAAAGCACCGAATAATCATCTTCGTCCTTATTTATCATATCGCCTGCATAAAAAATCAAATCAGGTTTTAGCGATTTAATTTTTGAAATCAATTCGCTGTTTTTTTCGCCGAACTCGGTATTGTGAAGGTCCGAAAGCTCAACAATGCGTATATTGTCAGTAACCTTATCAGAATTTATCTGATAAAATGTAGTGGTAAAATCTTTATTCAAATAATAGTTTACACCAAGGGTTGATGAGCAAAATACAACTAAAACTAACAGAATAATCAATATAACTTTTAAAGGTAAAGGTACTTTGCGTTTTTTCTTTGCAGTTTTCTCTTTCTTTTTAAATATACTCATTATATTATTCTTCCTTTCAGTCTAAATTCAAGCCGGCAGCTAAATTTGAATGTGAATTATTATCGCTGATTTTTTTTGCAGGTGTTCCTGCAATTGTAATTCCGTCATCTAAAAAGCTTTTTGTTACAACGGTGTTTGCGCCGATAGCAATATCATTACCAATTTCAATATTTCCGATAACAGATGAACAAGGGCCTATAAAAACATTATCGCCGATTTTAGCAGCTTTTGTTTGTCCGTTTGTTGCGCCGATTGTAACGCATTGATGAATTCGGCAGTTTTTGCCTATTCTGGCAGAAGGGTGAACTACAATCGGTCCCCAATGCGCAATAGAAAGTCCCTCTTCAAAGGTGTTTGGCGGAATGTGAAAACCGCAAAGCTTTCTTCCTTTTTTACGCAATCTGTAATGAAGCCAAAGTGCAACCCCTTTGCCAAAAGGACCTTTTTTACAGTTTAAATAATACTCAGTCTTTCGCAAAAGAATTTCATATTGCCAAATTTCATCACCAGCAATTGAGGGGCGTTTTTTGTTTTTGTATAACGCAATTCTGTCTTGCTCGAGATATCGCTTATAATCGGCTTTGCTTTTTATCATACTTTTTCTCCCTTAATTTCTTCACCGCTAATAGCGTTTTTAAGATACTCGCTACTGCTTTCTCTTAATTTTGAAACATATTTATAAACTTCATCATAATTAATAGTATCATTTTCATCAAATACTGTTTTTTCTGTAATATTTCTTTCGCCTATGCCGAATTGATTAAGCAGTGCGCCTATTTTTTTAACACGACTGTCAATTGAAGCGAAAACACGAAAATCTTTTTTATTAAGAATTGAAAAAACAACTCCGTGAAATGTACCTGTGTAAACATAGGAAGCTCTTTTAAAAAGCTCAGCCCATTCAAACGGCGTAAGCCGAATTGACATTTTTGAATACATTTTATCGTATTCACCGCCGCCAAGGACTTCATAACCCTTTTCTCTTGCTGAATCAATCAACTTACTTTTAAGTGTCAGCGGAATACCGTTGCAGTAATAAAACAGTACATAAGGCTTACTTGTAAGCCTTTTTATTTTTTCGTTATCAATTTTTGGTGTATCGGTTAAAAAAGTCGGGTCGCAAACCAACTGCGGTTTTCTATTTATTGTGTTTTCACATAAGGTTTGAGCGCCTTTATCTCTGGCACTTACGCTTGTAAAACCGCTCATTGCTTTTTTAACCGCCTTAGGTGCATCTTCTCCTGTTGCTTTTCCTGTGCTTGGTGCATAAGCGACAATTCGCTTGCAATTTAGCCCTGCGCTGTATTTAATAAGTGAAAAGCTTTTCGGGTCGAGATAATTCCAAACCTCATCACTACCGATAACAATGCAATCAAAATTTAAAGCGTTAATTTGTTTTTCATTATATACTTTTTTAGTTAAATTAAGATATTTTTTCTGATTTGAGGCAAAAATTCGGGGTTGAGTAATCTTATTTAACCAAGAAACAGGTGTTTCGCTTTTTGGATAAAAACGGAAAAATCCGCCTATGTTAATAATATTTTGCTTTATTATATTGTAATTGATGACATATACTTCATCATCAGGAAAAAGCGCTTTAACCTTTTCCTGCAACGCCCAGCATTGCAAGAATGCACCGTAATTATTTATCTTGTGATGTGTTATAATTCCAATTTTCATTATTTTATCTCTCATTTACTTTGCTATAAAGGTCTAAATAAAGATTTTGCATTCTTTTAGCCTCTGACTGTATATCATAACCTGCATTTTTTAGCTCTGATTCACGAGCGACTCTGTTATTTGTCTGCAACTCTAAAATGCTTTTTGCCCAAGTTTGCGCATCATCATTAAGCCCTAAAAAACGCATATTTTCAGTAATTTTTACTTCTGGTGTAATTGTGTTTGTAAGAACACAAGGCAAATCTGCCGCTTGTGCTTCAATTGCAACAACAGGCAAGCCCTCATAAATTGAAGTCATAGCAAAAACATCAAATGCGCTGTACCACTCGTTGACATTGCTTAAAACACCTGTAAATGTTACCGAATCAGTCAGACCTAATTGAGCAACTTGCTGTTTTAACTTTTGTTCCAATTCGCCTGTGCCTATTATAACCAAATGCGAATCAGGTCTTATTTTATGTAGAATAGAAAAAACTTCAATAAGCTTTTTCTGATTTTTTTGAGGAGCCAATCGTCCGACATTGCCTACAACAAATTTATCGCTAAGTCCGTATTGTCGGCGAATTTCTGCTCTTTTAGATTCATTAAAAGTAAAATCGTCAACCGCAATTGCGTTGTGAATTAACTCATTTGCATTATTCCAACGCCTTTTTGAAAAATAAAATTCACCAGCAGCGTTAGAGCAACCCCAATAATCAGTTGCGACATATTTAATAAGCGGTCTTATAATTTTTTTTAACTCATTTTTTAAGCCGACAGGCACCGCTGTTGCGTGTGCATGAGCAATTCTTACAGGAATATTATTCTTTTTTGCCGATTGCAAGGCATAAATCATTAATGAGCCATTATGAGTGTGAATAATTTTGTACTCTGGGTGCTCTTTGAACAAATCGGTCATATATGAAAGATACGCTTTGTAATTCATATAACCAGGTGTAACAAAAATATTGCCGCCCATTTCTTTTATTTCTTCGTCATAATCGCCTTTGTCTGGCTTGTTAGCCAAAAAATCAAATTGAATTTGCTCACGGTCGATATGCCTGTAAAAATTCATAAGCATTGTTTCAATGCCACCACGGTCCATATTGCTGACCGAATGTAAAACTCTAATCATAACTACCCCTAAAAATTTTTAATCATTTTCCGTTGTTTGTGCTTTCATTCTTGGTTTAAGTTGTTCTTTTTTATCGCGTTGCCTTCTTCTGTAAATCCATTTCTCGAATTTGCTCATTTCTAAAATATTTGTTTTCTTTAACGGCGTTTCTTTCACAGGAGAAAAGAAAAACGACATAGGAATTATACGAATTACCATACTTGACCAATAGTAAAACATTGTGTTATCAGTCATATAGGTAATAAGCATATAAACATTTATTGTCATAAAACAAACCGCAACTTTTTCACCGCAACGGGTAATAAACCAATTAGTCTGGTAAACATAGTAACCGAAAATCCAAACTAAAAATCCCCAAAATCCCATTTCAACATACATTTTGAGAATATCGTTGTGTACTGCGGTAATTGCTACAACCTGGTCCTTTGTGCCCTTCATAGTTCTTAAAAGCTGAACGCAAAATTCATAACCTTTTCCCTTGTATGTCGGCGAAACTTTATAGAACTGAGCAATAAAATCATAAATTTTTTCTCGACCGTTAAGCTCAATTTCGTGGTCGATACAAAATTGTGTAAAAATTCCCTTTTGAATAATTACAATATAATAATAGCAAAATACTACGATTGCAAGCGCTGTAAAAATAAGCAGCTTTCTTTTGCCTTTTGCAGAGAATAATTTGCAAAAAACTGCAAAAGCAATTGCTAAGAACATACTTAAAAATGCAATTCGTTTTAGTCCTGCAAAGAATAAAAACAGTGCAATTCCTGCATATATAAATCGGTGTTTTTCGCCTGGGTCAAAGAACAGAAAATAAACAACAAAAACACCCATAACAAATGTAATATCGTGTATTTCAATCGCTCTTATAAAGGTTGAGTTGTTGATAACATCGTTTGCACCAAATGATGTTATGTTTGCTATCATATCCTGTATGGCACCGCCTATGCCTGTTGTGGCAGCGCCTAAAAAAATAATTACAAAGTTGGCGCTGGCAATGCCGAAAAAAGTATATTTTGCCGCATTTTCTTCAAAAAGATATACAGCAGAAACTACAATGGCGATATTAAGCAACTGATATGAAATTTTTGAAGTACCTTTTAGTATGTAACCGAAGGATTGTAAATCCAAAATCCATATAAAAATAGAACAAAAAATAATTCCGATTACAATAGAGCCAAACATTATTGAAAAGCGTGATAATGTTTTTAAGTTTTTGAAATTTCCAGACCAAAGAAGGTAAACGAGTGCTAAACCGACTGCACCTGCCGAAATTATTTTTGGCAATGCACCAAGCGCCGTATTTACAACCTTCCAATCTCCCATTGCGGCACCAAAAATAAAAAAGATATAAATACCGATGAAGATTTTTGATTTTTTAGGATAAAATTCTTTCATTAGTCCTCCTTTTTTAAAACCAATTCACATCGGATTCAATTTCATTTTTTAAAAAGTTTTAATAAGCGTTTGTCTATACCGCAACAAATGCCGAGTAGCTTGTTGTTGCCCATAAATATGTTAAGCAGTGAAAAGCGTTTTTTGCGAATAAGTACAGCTGGCAAATGCCACTCATATCGTCCGCTTTTTACAGGGTTAAAGTTATTAATTGCGTTTTTGTAAGGTTCGGTTTCAATAAATTTAAGAAAATCTTGTTTTCTTTCACTTTTTGGCTTTTTATTGTCTTTATGGAAAATGTTAAGTCGCATATTATCCATAACAAGTGCCATAAGTCGATTGTTAAGATATCTTTCTTTAACTTTTTTATCATTTGAAAATAATGTTTCTAACTGCTTGTCTAAATGACCGAGCAAGGACTTTGCCATTTGCGGATAATCAGCACTATAACGCTGAGTAATACCGCCTGGATTTGTGCGATAATAGTACATATAGTAAGGCAAATAAGCAATTTTCTTTGCGCAAAAATATACATCAGTATTAAAAACAGAATCCTGCGCCTTTTTTTGACCTGCTGGGAATAAAAGATTGTTTTTTGTTAAAAACTCTTTTCTGTACAACATACCCCAAGCGGCGTGGTAAAAAGCATATTTTGAAAGACCGAATTGCCTTGCTAAAGTCGGGTCAAGGCAAAGACAAGAAATACTTAAATCTCTACCTGCATTTTCAGGCAAGTCAATAAGCTCTTTAATTTCACAAGGTGCTTCCTCTTGCTTTTGAGTTGTGAATTTAAGTCGGTTATGAATAATAATATCTTTATCACTTTCGCAAAAACGCAAAGCGGTTTTTACAAAATAGTCAGAAAGCAAATCATCAGCATCAGCAAAGAAAACCCATTTGCCAGCGGCTTCTTGAATTGTGCGGTTTCTTACACGACTTAAACCGCCGTTTTGCTCCATTTTTACATAACGGATTCTGCTGTCGGAATTAGCATATTCTTTACAGATTTGTGCTGACTCATTTGTTGAGCAGTCATCAATTAAAAGAAGTTCTGTTTCGTCTGTAAGTTGACGCTTTATACCTTCAATATGAGCACGCAAAAAAGGAGGCTCAATATTGTAAACAGCACTTCCTATACTAAGTTTAATTGCCATAATTCCTTTCCCTTTTTTTATAAATATTATTATATATTAATATAATATAACAAAGTACCCTAAAAAATCAAGGTTTATTGTCAAAAATTAACGCTCATATTGAGAAAAACGCAAATATTGTCGACTTGACAAGTTTATTTTGTTAATGTATAATTTTTTTGAGGTATGAAAATTTAAAGAGGAGAAATACGATGTATAAATTTAAACGAGTATTTATTTATATCAAGGTGTTTTTTATAACCATAGCTGCAAAAATTGTATGCATTTTTTTAAAACACAACAAAAATTATAAAGGACTTTGGATTGTTTCGGAGCGAGGTATAGACGCACGAGATAACGGCTATCATTTCTTTAAATACCTTTGCAAAGAGCATTCCGAAATTAATTCGGTTTATATTATTTCAAAAGACTCGCCCGACTATGAAAAAATTGAAAATGTCGGTAAAATAGTGGAGTATGGTAGTTTTAAACACTATCTTTGCTATTTATTGGCGAGTTACAGAGTAAGCTCGCATATTGACGGTTATTCACCTGATATTTTATTCTTTCACAAATTTGGAAAATTCTTTCCTGATAAGGCGAAAAAAGTTTTTCTTCAACACGGTATTATGAGTAACGATTTAGCATTTTGCCATGCAAATAGGACCGATGTTGATTTGTTTGTTTGCACCGCCGTGCCTGAATATGAATTTATTAAAGAAGTTTTCGGTTATAATGATGATATTTTGTGTCTTTCGGGTCTTTGTCGTTATGATAATCTTAAAAGAAAAGAAAGCCCAACCAAAAAGATTTTGTTTATGCCGACTTGGCGTTGGAATTTGCGAACCTGCGGCAAGCGTAAGTTTTTACAAAGCGAATACTTCCTTACATACAACGCACTGTTAAATAACGAAAATCTTTTAAATCTACTTGAAAAATACGACTACGAATTTATTTTTTACCCGCATTATGAAATTCAACAATACATTGATTGTTTCACTTCATCTTCAAAAAGGGTGAAAATTGCTGATTTTCAGCACAACGATGTTCAAAAACTTCTTATTGAAAGCGATATTTTGATAACCGATTATTCGAGCGTATTTTTCGACTTCGCATATATGAGAAAACCGATAGTTTATTTCCATTATAATGACGCTGAATTTCGTTCTTCGCATTATAAGGAAGGTTATTTTCATATCAAAACAGACGGTTTCGGCGATGTCGCACTAACAGGTGATGAAGTTACAAAAAGCCTAAACCGCATTTTAGAAAACAACTTACAGCCTGATGAAGTTTATCTTAACAGAATGAACGCATTTTTTAAGTTTAACGATACAAATAACTGCAAACGTAATTTTGAAGCGATTAAAAATCTTTAATTATTTTTTTAACTTATTAATAATTTTAGACAGACCCGAAATTCTTAGCGCAAATTTTACAGACGGTTTGAATTCAGGCAAAAAGCTGTTGCCAATTACATAAACCACATTTAAAACAACTGTGGCGATTATACCGTAAACAATTATCGCAGGTATGCCTTGTAATCCTGTCAAACTATAAATTACATAGCAAATTGCGCAAGAAATTGCAGTTAAAGTCCAGGTCCAAAGAAGCTTGAACATATATTTTGACTGCTTTTCTTCGGTAAAATAGTGTCTGAAAAGAATTGCGGTACCCCAAGTGCCTTCGATAAACACAATACAGAAAATTGTTGAAAGCATAACACCGCTGACGCCGATAAATTTAACGAGTAAAATATTAAGCGTTAAATTCACAACCGTTTCGACTATTGGACGGAAACGGTCTTGCCACCAAAGACCTGCTGCATCTCGATAAATATGGCAAACACGACTGAAATGCATCGAGAAGAAGTAGATGCAGAAAATTGCCATAATTCCGTCATTAAACAGCATATCTTTTCCAACCCACAATTTAATGAACGGTTGCAAGCAAGCGGCGAAGCATACTGTAAGCCAGGAAGTCAGCCACATATAAAGCATTTGAATTTTCTTGAAATCGGTATAATTTTTCTTTTTAGTTTCAACTACAATAGAGTTTCCCACAGACGCAGTTACGCTGTTTGAAACCAAAATCATAATGCCTGATACCGCATTTATTATGAAGTAGTAGCTGTTATATTGTCCTAAAATTTCCAAGCCGAGAAATGCCGATATTACAATGCTGTCAAGTGAATTTCGGAAAACGAAACTAACCTTATGCAAAAACATTCCTGCAACACGCTTTTTAATACCGTCAATTTCGGATTTCGGCACTTTACCCTCGCAAGCGTATTGCGGATACATCTTTTTAGAAAGATAGTATGTAACAAGATTTTTCAGTACCGTTGTAACAGGCAGTGCCAAGGAATAGAAATAGTAAGCAAGATATGGGTGGCTTTTCAGCAAAATTATAGCCACAATCTGCATTACCGTAGTGCCGACTTTGAAAACAGAGTAAATATTGTTATTGATTGAATAACGCTGGTCCGCAGTAAACAAAGCAGACCGATAAGCAAACAGTAAATAGGAAAGAATTGTATTGCCGAGGTTTATAAAATAAAGTGCGTAAAGATTAAGCCCGTCTGGCAAATCGTTCTTGACAATTAAAGGTAAAAACGGTGTAATTGCAACACCTATTACTGTCATAATCAAAGCAATCCATCGGTAAACAGTACGATAAAGCTTTAACAAAGCGCAAATTGCCGGAACATCATTTTCAGCAAGAGGCTTATACATACTGTAAACCATCGCCGAGCCGATACCAAGCTCAGTCAGCGAAAGGATTTGCAAAATAGATGTAAACAAGCTGTCAAGACCTAAGTAAACTTTACCTAAGTACCAGATAAGCACAGTTCGCATTATAAAGTTTGTAAGCATAATAATCAACTTATTGATTACTGATGTTACAATGTTTCGTCTTGCATTTTGTGTTCTACTTGCCATATTTCCGCCTTACTTTTTACTTAAACTTTGATATATTTCGATTGTTCTGTCAGTAATTGCATTCCAATCGTATTTTAACATAAGCTCTTCTCGTTTAGCTTTTGTTTGTTCTTCGGTACTTTCTTTTTTGAAATCGCTTGATTTTAATTTAGGATTTTTTAAACAAAAATCAAGAATTTCTTTTAAGGAATCGACATTTCCTTTTTCAAAGGAATTGCCGTATCCATCAAGACAAGCGGTGTTTTCTGGAATGTCGCTGACAATTACACGAGCGTCATAGCCAACCGCTTCAAGCAAGCTCATAGGCATACCCTCAATATCGCTAGGGAGGACATACACATAGCAGTTTGTAAACAATGCGGATAAAGTTTTTCCGCTGACAAATCCTGTAAAAATTATATTATCAAAACCTTTTGCCTTTTGCAAAACGGAATTGATATAATCAGTTTCAGGCTCAATTGCACCTGCTACTACAAGTTTTTTATCTGTATTAAGTTTTTTGTACGCATCAATAAGATAATCAAGCCCTTTTTCAGGTGTTATTCTTGCTAAAAACAGTATATAACCGTCTTTTTCTAAGCCGAATTTTTGATTTATTTCATCTATTCCCTCAGGTGTTACAGGGTTTATACCGTTAGGAACGAATAAAGTTTCTCTGTTATATTTTTCTTTAAAATAATTTTTAACATTTTCGGAAAGTACGATAATTTCGTCAGCGTATTTTGTAGCCATTTTTTCACCAAAAAGAATATATTTTGAGGCAAAACCGCCCCATTTATTCCTTTGCCAATCAAGCCCGTGAATTGTGGCAACTGTCTTTTTTCTAAAAAGTTTAGCTAAAGGCAACATAGCACAAGAGCCTTCAGCGTGAAAATGCACTACATCATATCTTTTGAAAATGCAACGCAAGGTTGCAAATAAAGAATAAACCATTGCATTAAGTGAAGAATTGCGAAATGTACGAACTTCGGCAATTTTCACACCTTTATATTCTTTTAATTTTTCTTCGCCAGAGTTTCGGTTGTAAACAGTTACATTATGACCTTTTTCAGCCATTCTTGTTGAAAGCTCTTCAACAACTGTTTCAACACCGCCACTTCTTCCAGGTATTCTTTTGTGTCCTATCATTGCAATTTTCATAAACACACCCCATTTAGTCAAAAAATGCTTTAAAACGACATTAATATATATTAAATATTATATCATAAATTCATATTTTTATCAACCACATTATAAGGAGGATATATGAGAAAACATATAACTATTGAAAGCGCAAAGCTTTGTTGCGGCTGCGGTGCCTGCGTAAATGCTTGTGCGCTTGGCGCAATAACAATGAAAGAAGATGAAGCAGGCTTTATTTATCCGTTTGTTGACACTGCTATTTGTGTAGAATGTGGCAAATGTGTAGATGTTTGCACATTTACAAAAAAAGGTGATGGGGCAAACGGTGAAATAGCTGTATATGCTGCCGCTTCAAAAAATGAAGAAGTGCTGAAATCTTCTTCCTCAGGCGGAATTTTTACCGAGCTTGCAAAAGAGATTTTGAAAAACGGCGGTGCAGTTTTCGGTGCCGCTTGGACTGATGATTTTACACTTGAACATATTTGCGTTGAAAACGAACAAGACCTTACAAAATTAAGAGGTTCAAAATATGTTCAAAGTAATACGGGAACTTCCTTTAGCCTTGCAAAAAAGCTTTTAGATGAAGAAAGGCAAGTGTGCTTTTGCGGTACACCTTGTCAGGTTTCAGCATTAAAAGCATTTTTGAAAAAAGATTACAAAAATCTTTTTACTGTTGATTTAGTTTGCCACGGTGTTCCTAATATAAAAATGCTTAAAGACGATTTAAAAAATGTCTTAAACGATAAATATTCTAAAATTGAAAACATAAGCTTCAGAGATAAAAGCTACGGTTGGGGAGTGAAAGGCTCAATAAAGCTTGATAATTCTAAAGTTAAGTATAACGCAGGCAACTCACCATATTATTTTTACTTCCTTAAAGGCGAAGTTTACCGTGAAAGTTGCTATAATTGCCGTTATCCGCTTGAAAACCGACAAGGCGATATAACGCTTGGCGATTATTGGGGAATAAGTCTTGATTTAATCGAAAAAATGGGCGATGTAAACGCTGATTTAGGTGTTTCTTGCGTTTTAGTCAACACCGAAAAAGGCGAAAAATGGCTTGATTCTGTAAAAGACAATATATCCCTTGCAAAATCAAGCAGACAAGCAGTACAAAAAAGAAATCATCAACTAACTGCCCCAAGTGCTCCGCTTCCTGAACATAAAACACTTTTAAACGGTTACATAGAAAACGGTTATTCTTCATTTAAAGCGGGATATAAAAAACATATTAAAGACCATATTATACGCACTATCAAAAATATGATACCTGCAAAAGTAAAACGCAAGATTAACGATTTGCTTAGTTGACAAAATTTGACTTTTTGTTGCAATTTTTTTAAATTTCTCTTGAAAAATGCCAAAAGACTATGTTATAATTAATTAGGGATATAGAAAAAGCAATAAATAAGAGGTTTTTTACAATGGCTTTTCTCGAATATGGAAAAATTGATAAAAAAACTGAACAGCGCCTTAAAGAAATGATTGAAAATAAATCGTTCAAGTCATTCTGGCGTAAAAAAAGAATTTTCGATATTATTGTAGCTACAATTATTATGATTTTTGCAATAATACCGATTATGCTTGTTGCGCTGGCAATTGTTATTGACGACCCACACGGCGGTCCGTTTTTCAAGCAAATCAGAATAGGTCGACACGGTAAAAAGTTTTATATGTACAAATTCCGTACTATGTATGTTGACGCTGAAAAACGCAAGCAAGACCTTTTAGAGCAAAACGAAATGGAAGGCCCTGTGTTTAAGATTAAAGATGACCCGAGAATTACTCGTCTGGGTAAATATCTTAGAAAGCTTTCCTTTGATGAATTACCACAGCTTTTTAATGTTTTAAAAGGTGAAATGAGTTTGGTAGGTCCAAGACCTCCGCTTCCTGGCGAAGTTGAACAATACACCGATTATGATAAATTAAGGTTGATTGTAACTCCGGGCATTACTTGTGACTGGCAAATTGCCGTTAATCGCAACGATATTCCATTTGAAAAATGGGTTGAAATGGATTTGGAATACATTGAAAATCGTACTACTTTCGGCGATTTGAAAATCATTTTCAAAACACCGTTTGCAATGCTTTCTGGAACGGGAAGATAATTATAAAAGACTAACAGGCTGTCCGCAAAAGCGGGCAGCTTGTTTTTTTAGTCTTGTTTTTCAATTATTATCTTTTCAAATTCTTCTATTGGTAACGCTGGGGCAAAATAGAAGCCTTGCGCAAAAGCACAGCCTGTTTTTTTGAGTATTTGCAGTTGTTTTTCATTTTCGACACCCTCAGCAATAACCGGAACATCTAAGTTTTCGGCAATTCTCATAACAAGCTCAGCAACCCTGAACCTCTTTTTGTCGGTATCAATATTTTTAACAAGAATTCTATCCATTTTCAGCGTATCAATCGGCATTTCAGTAAGCAAATTAAGCGACGAATATGCTGAGCCGAAATCGTCCATTTCAATTCTATATCCCTTATTGCGCAAAGAAACAATAACACTAACAAAGTCTTTTTCGTTCTCAATATAAGCCGATTCAGTTATTTCAAGTCCTATTGCGTCAGGCGCAAGTCCTCGTTTTTTAAGCGTAGAATCAAGCGTTTCTTCAAGAAAAGGATTAAGAACATCAATTCGGGAAAGGTTTATCGAAACTGGAATAGTTGTTCCGTATTTTTCTTTCCAAATGGCAATCTGGTCAACAACTTTTTCAAAAACATATTTGTCAACCAAGCTTATTTTACCGTGTTTTTCAAACAATTCGATAAACTTATGTGGGGAGAGTCTGCCAAGCTTCGGGTGCTGCCAACGAACAAGCGCTTCAGCGCCAACTACTTTGTACGGAGTTTGCTGAATATCATATTTTGGCTGATAATAAACCAAAAACTCATTATTTTCTAATGCTCTGTTTAAATCGTTTAACAAGGTCTGGTCAAACAATTCTTTTTCACGCATTTCTTCGTCATAAACCAACATTGGCGATTTATAAATAGTTCGTGCCATATTACAAGCGATTACAGCACAGTCAACCAACGACTTAGGCTCCATTCCTCTGTGCCACGGCATTACGCCCATTCTTATTTGAACGCTTGTTTTTGATACAATCGAGTCTAATCTTTCTTGTAGTCGGTTGTATAAATCATGGTAATTATTAATTTGTGAACAGTAAATTGCAAAGTGGTCCGCTTCGGTTCGTGAGGCAATACCGCCTTGCGAGTCTAAAAACATTGAAATTTCCTCGCCAAGCTCTTTTAAAACTATATCGCCGAACTCGTAGCTGTTAATACTGTTAACCGAGTGGAAATTGTTAATATTTATCACGACAGTATCCATCGGCATTTCAGGGTTGTCTTCAAAAAGCTTGTTGGCATATTCGTAGAAATAACTTCTTATATAAAGTCCTGTCAATTCATCTTTTTGTGTTGCAACAATAAGCTCTTCTTTCTCTTTTGCTTTTTTTCTTATTCTAAAAATCAAAAGAATATAAATTAATAACACTGCAACTATTATGCAGGCAGTTATAATAACAGGAATTAAGTTTTGAAGCACATAATAGCTTAAGGTTACCTTAAAATCTTCTGCTCTGTAATAGTTTTCAAGTGAGCTCTTAATTACTAAAGGGTCAACCGCAGAATTTACTCTGTTAAGAATAGAATAAAGAACAGTATCACCGCTGTTAACCGCATAGCAATAGTCCATTTCAACGCCTATCGGCACCGAGGTCAAATTAAGCTTTTTACAAGTATCTATCAAATTGTTATATCTGTAATTACTTATAATAAGGCACTCTGCCTTGCCTTGTGAAATGGCTTTAAGGCACTCTTGAGAATCCTTAAAGTAAATAGGTCGCCAATCAGGAAAATTATTTTCCAAAAACATTTCGTAATTGGTGTTTCCCGTGTTTACGGCAACAGTTATCTTTTCCCTTGATAAAAACGAATCCTTATCCTTCGCGCCGACAATAGCCGACATTTCGGTTGTCATAAGCGGATTTGTGATATAATAGCCTTTGATTTCACCGTAATAATCTGTAAGATTTGCAGGGAACATACAGTCAATCTTGCCTTTTTTCAAAGCTTCGAGTGCTTCCTTTGAGGTTGGAAAAGCTACAGTTTCAAACTTAATTTTTGCGTTTTCCATACAGCGTGAAGCTTCTTTAAGGTAATCTTTAAGCGCACCAATTAATTTGCCGGTTTTTTTGTCTTTAGCACAAAAAGCAAGATAATTATCTTGATATCCGACTCTGATTTTTTTATGTTCTTTAATCCATTTTAATTCTTCAGAACTAAAGTAACGGTGCATTTGTGAAAAATACAGGTATTTTGAGTGAAGCTGCGAATTATAATAAGGATTATCGTCAGTAATCTTATTCATTGCAAGATTAAGTTCCGACAACAAATCAGGTCGGTTTTTATTTACCGAAAAATAAATATTTGATGAACCGATTTTGGTAATCGGAAGTACATAATGGTTTTTACTCAAATTCTCAGGAGAAACATAAAAATCAATCTTTCCTGATGTAAGCATGGCAACACTTTCTTTTGTCGAATCGGTAAGTTCAACAACCTTCATTTTCAAATTGTTGTCTTTTGCCCATTGCTTGAACATCGAAACTTGAACCGAATCCTTGTTTATGCCTACAATCTTTCCTTTAAAGGAGGAATAGTCATGAACATCAACATTGCCTTTGCCGGATGTTGTATAAAGATAATAATCCTCTTCTCCCATAGAAATTTCTGAAAAAAGCATGTTTTCAGAGCGTTGTTTGGTATAAGAAACATCACTTAATAAATCGATTTTTCCATCGATTAACATTTGTAAAAGGTCGGCCCAACTACCTTCGACATATTCGTATTCCCAATTTGTATATGAGGCGATTTCCTGTTGATATTCATAAGCATATCCGGTTCGTCTGTTTGCATCATCTTTAGAATTAAATGATGAATCATACCAGCCGACACGCACAGTTTTTGGGCTTTTTTGAGCCAGTGTCGCTTGTGATATTGGTATTGAGATTATTATAAAAAGCACAAGCATTGCTGATGACAGAATTCTGCCAATTCGTTTTGCCTTAATCATATTGTAAATTCCTCTTTAAATTAGTCTATTTTTCTTCTGCCCGCTTTAAGTTTTTGTTTGTTTTCATACATAAGTTTATCGGCACGACGAACTACATCAGCAACATATTGGTCACTTTGCTCATCGAAGTCCGCAAAGCCCATTGCTATATCGAGCTTTTCCCATTTGTTTTCAATCGAAATATTGTTTTCCTCTTTCAAAATGTCAAACTGTTTCAAAAGGGCGTCTTTGTGCTTGTAATCGTAATTTCTGAGTATTACCGCAAATTCATCTCCGCCGATTCTGAATACAGGACTGTGCAGAAAAACATTGCAAATTGCACTGCTTGCTTTTCTTAAATAAATATCGCCTTTTTCGTGGCCGAAAACATCATTGATATATTTAAGATTGTTACAGTCGAAAATACCAATAGCAAAAGGTTGAGTTAATTTTTTGTTATCAATTTGCGATTGAATTTCATTGCAAGCAGTTGTGAATGCTGCTTTGTTTTTTAT